>NZ_JACSJL010000005.1:0-272923 GCF_018617075.1 Exiguobacterium sp. s123
GGTCACCAATATGGAGGATTAGCTCAGCTGGGAGAGCACCTGCCTTACAAGCAGGGGGTCGGCGGTTCGATCCCGTCATCCTCCACCATCTTTATTTATTACATCAAACCTATATATGCCGGTGTAGCTCAGTTGGTAGAGCATCTGACTTGTAATCAGAGGGTCGAGGGTTCGAATCCTTTCGCCGGCACTCCTCGGGGGGGTAGCGAAGTGGCTAAACGCGGCGGACTGTAAATCCGCTCCTTCGGGTTCGGCGGTTCGAATCCGCCCCCCCCCACCAGGTTTGAGCCATTAGCTCAGTTGGTAGAGCATCTGACTTTTAATCAGAGGGTCGCAGGTTCGAGCCCTGCATGGCTCACCATTTTTTGCGGAAGTAGTTCAGTGGTAGAATACGACCTTGCCAAGGTCGGGGTCGCGGGTTCGAATCCCGTCTTCCGCTCCATATTCTTATCCCTGTTTCGGGGCCTTAGCTCAGCTGGGAGAGCGCCTGCCTTGCACGCAGGAGGTCAGCGGTTCGATCCCGCTAGGCTCCACCATATGTTTTTTTCTTAAGTTAGTGATGACTTAAGTTTTTTTTTGCCTAAAACCATGAACCATTCAATTGAGAGTACAGAGAAAGGCAGCCTGCCACCATTCAGGCTGCCTTTTTGCATGTTTATTCATCATTCTGCCGAGTTGAACCAAACAAATGATGGCGTTTACAATTTAACTATCAAGCGTATAAAGGGGGAATGGCGATGCAATGGTCATATATTCACGTGCCGCTGCGTTACGGTCAGGGGAAATTAGGGGTCGATCAAGGACCGACAAAGTTAAATGAAATGGGGATGCAACAACTCCTTCCAACAGGAACGGTCAAACATACGATTCGTGTCTTGCCGGAATCTGAAATTCGAGAAAATGAAGAACATTTAAAACGGGTCGATGGTGTCCTGCATACCGTCACGGAATTAGCAGAAGTCGTACATCGTGAGATTTCAGAAAATCGATTCCCTTTGATCGTTGGGGGCGATCATAGTATGGCAATCGGTACTCTTGCTGGATTGGCTCAAACAGGTCCTTATGGAGTCATTTGGGTGGATGCTCACGCTGACTTGAATACAGGCGAAACATCACCATCGGGGAATATTCACGGAATGCCACTTGCGGCAGCGATGGGGATGGGCGACGTGCGTCTGACAGAAGTGGGCGGACGTGATCCGAAGCTATCACCAGAGCATTTAGTTTATATTGCCCTGCGTGATATCGATGAAGGAGAAATGAATGAAATCAATCGACTCGGCATCAAAGTCATTACAGTAGAAGAAGTACGTACGCGTGGCGTGGATGTCATCATGAAAGAGTCATTAAGTTATCTTCGTGAACGAGTAGACCGTTTTTATATCAGTTTCGATATGGATAGTCTCGATGCATCCCTCGTTCCTGGAACAGGTACACCGGTTGACGGCGGTTTAACAGAAGTCGAAGCCAAAGCGATTTTAAAAGAAGCGATGCAAGCAGAAGACTTGATCGCAGTAGAGCTCGTCGAGTTAAATCCGGCATTAGACCGGGATGACGTGACGGCTCAGTTGGCCTATCGCTTATGTGAAACGATTATAAAATCTAAAGAAAACCTGTTATTGGAAGGCGAAACCGTCTGATTTCCTTACAGTTTCCAAACCCGTTTGCTACAATGGGGATGGAAACTTTTTTTGATTTTTTTGAAACCATTTCAATATCAAGACGTATATAGAGATGACCGCATGTGTAGCGGAGAGGGGAAGTGGATTGATGGAACGGCTGACCACCCGTTTGGTTGATGAATTGAGGGCGGGGAATCACGATTCGTTTGCCGAACTGGTAGAACTATACAAGGATGGCGTCTTTGCAATCGCCTATAAAATTTTGTATGATCGCGGCGAAGCAGAGGACGCTGCCCAAGAGGCGTTCATTCGTGCCTATACACGAATCGATACGTATGACGCGCAATATAAGTTCAAAACATGGCTCTATCGAATCACGACAAACGTTGCCATCGATCGATTGAGGAAGCGGAAGCCGGATTATTCGATGGATGCCGAAATTGCGGGTACAGACGGTTTGACTTATCAAGACCACTTAGCTGATGAAGCGCCCCAACCCGATGCCCAAGTGGTTCATCGCGAAATTCGAAGTGAAATGCATGAGGCAATCAAGCAACTTCCAGACAAATATCGCATTCCGTTATTATTAAAATATGTGGATGATTTGTCGCTTAAAGAAATCAGCGTGATGATCGACATGCCGGTCGCAACGGTTAAGACAAGGATCTTCCGGGGAAGAGAAATGTTAAAAACAATCTTTCAAAATAGGGAGGGGTTCAATTGACTCCTGAAGAAAAAGTACAACAATATTTGGAAGATGGCGTTTTGCCCGAAGAATCTGACGAATTGCGTCAATTGTTAGAGGACGATGAATTATATGAATCGTATCTACAATATGAACGAATCGACGCAGAACTGAAAGCATTGCCTCGTCCAAAAATATCAGCAGATTTTACGGCTCGAGTGATGGCCGCTTTACCTGAAACTCCTGCACAGACAGCACCTGATTCTGTCGTACCGTTATCAAAACCGGTTCGAAAAGAACGCAAACCGCACTCGAAACAAATGCTATGGTTGCAACGGCACCCAGGTTTGATTGCGGCCGTACTGTTCTTTAGTTTGATGTCTAGTGCGACACTCGGACTATGGAGCAGCGCTTCAGAGACGATGACCTATACAAAAGTACCAGGTGTGATCGTATCTGAGAATGAAGTCATTGTCCCGGCCGGTGTCACGGTTGAAAAAGACATCACGGTCCAAGGTGGCGATTTACGGATTGAAGGTACCGTCAATGGAAACGCGACAGCCGTCAATGGTCGTGCCTATTTAGCAAGTGCCGGTCAAGTGACAGGTGAACTCGAACAGATCGATCAGATGTTCGAATGGATTTGGTATTCGATAAAACAACTTTTCTAAAGACGCTTCTGGCGTCTTTTTTTCGTTTCAATCTGGTTTCGTTTTGACGTGACGCAATGCGTATCTATAGAAATGATGATATAATGGAATTTGCACGATTTAGCTAGGTAGTTGAGGAGGGGAGCATTTGCCGCTACTTGAACAAGTATCATTTTTCTCATTTTTAAATCTTTCAGAAAACGTACATTGGTACGATTATTTGAATGATGTTTTAGATATCGTCGTCGTCACGTATGTCATTTATAAATTAATGATGATTGTGCGTGGGACAAAAGCAGTACAATTAATTAAAGGAATTTCCATCATTCTAGTCAGTTGGTTCTTGAGCGGTTTCTTCGGGTTGAAGACGCTCCAGTTCTTGCTAAATCAGGTGATCACGTACGGTCTCCTCGGAATCATCATCATTTTCCAGCCAGAGTTGAGACGGGGTCTTGAACATCTCGGACGAACGAGTAACTTATTCAGTCGTACGGGAACGAGTGATGAGGAGCAACAACGACAAATGATTGAAGCCATCGTCAGTTCCGCACAGTACATGTCAAAACGGCGAATCGGTGCATTGATTGCGATTGAACGTGATACGGGATTGAACGAATATGTGGAGACCGGCATTCGTATGGATTCGCATATCACATCCCAGTTGATTATTAACTTATTCATTCCGAATACGCCGCTTCATGACGGCGCGATGATTATTCAGGACGGGAAGATTGCGGCGGCAGCTTGCTATTTACCACTTTCGGAAAGTCCGCACATCGATAAAGCCCTCGGGACGCGTCACCGGGCAGCCATCGGAGTCAGTGAAGTGACGGATAGCGTCACTCTTACCGTCTCAGAAGAAACGGGAGCAGTCTCACTTGCAATCGCGGGCCGCTTGTATCGGGAACTAGACGAAGAAGCGCTTCGCAATAAATTAATTCAAGAACTCGTCATCGAAGAAAAAGAGGCGACCCTCTCGTTCTTCGGCAAAAAAGGAGGGGATAAGTAAGTGATTGATCAGTGGTTACAACATAAGTGGTTTCTCCGCTTCATCGCACTTGCTTTAGCCGTCCTTTTATACTTAATGGTCGCTGAGACCAGTTCTTCGAATAACGCCTCAAGCGCATTGCCAATCGTCGGACAAAGTTCCATGACGCTCGATGTGCCGGTCGAAGTGTTTTTTGATGAGGTCCAGTATGTCGCATATAATGTTCCGGAAGAGATGGGTGTCGAGCTTCAAGGGCCATCTAGTAGTTTAACGATGACGAAATTGGTGAAAGATTATCAGGTGTTCGTCGATTTGACCAATCTTGGCACCGGATTCCATCGTGTCCCGGTCGAAGCGCGTGGATTCGGCGGAGACGTCAATGTCAAACTAGATCGAGAGACTGTCGAAATCTATATCGATCGGAAACAAACGATTGAAGTCCCTGTGTCCGTGAATCTGTTGAACAAAGATCAATTACCGGACGGAAAAGTCGCGGGCGATGTCGAAATCGAACCGTCGACTGTAAAAGTCACAGGTGGTGCGAGTCGGATTCAAAACGTCAAAGAAATCACGTTGAATGTGGATGTTGCCAATCAAAGTCAGACGTTCACACGAGAAATTCCACCGACCATTTTAGATGCGAATGGAAATCCGTTGAACGTGTCGGTCGATCCGAATATCATCAATGTCACCGTACCGATTTATGACGAGAGCGCGATGATTCCAATCGAGGTCGTCACGAGCGGAGAGGTGGCAGACGATTTCCGCTTAGTTGATACGTTGCTAGGTGAGACGGAAGTCCGTGTCTTTGCACCAAAAGCGGTGCTAGATGAACTCCAGCAAGTGGAGACAGAACCGATTGAACTTGACGATTTAACGAAGTCGGAAAAAGTGACCGCTACCCTTCGTCTTCCGGAAGGAGCGACTTCACTCGGTAAAAAAGAAGTAGAAGTCCAGGTGCTCGTTCGTCCAAATGATGAGACGAAAGATGACACGGGTGAATTGACAGAGCGGATTCGGTTGACCGTTCCAATTAATGTCCGTGGATATGACCGGACGAATTTCACGATTCAAACGCAAGATGTGGTCAGCGTAACGCTCTCGGGCAAACGTTCCCTTCTTGAAAGCATCTCATCAAACAGTGTCAACGTGACGTTAGATCTGACTGGATTACCGAGCGGAACACATGCGGTCGATGCAGATTATGAAGTACCAAAAGGCGTGACCGTGATCTCGCCAAAGACAATCGATGTTCAATTGACGGGCGTCGATGAAGAAACCGAAACATCTTCCATTCAATAAAGATGTTCAATCATACAAAAGTGAGGATTTAATCTTATGGGTAAATATTTTGGAACAGATGGAGTTCGCGGTGTTGCCAACTCTGAGTTAACTGCGGAATTAGCATATCGTTTAGGTCGTGCGGGTGGCTACGTGTTGTCGAAACATTTGCCAGAAGGCGAACAGCCGAAAGTGTTGATCGGTCGTGACACACGGATTTCAGGACATATGCTTGAAGGTGCATTGATTGCGGGTCTTCTCTCAATCGGTGCAGAAGTGATGCGTCTCGGTGTCATCTCAACACCTGGAGTCGCTTACTTGACGAAATCGCTCGACGCGACGGCAGGTGTCATGATTTCAGCATCGCATAACCCTGTGGCGGATAACGGAATCAAATTCTTCGGTAGCGATGGTTTCAAATTAGACGATGCGACCGAGCAAGAAATTGAAGACATCTTAGATGCTGCGGAAGATACGCTCCCGCGTCCGACAGGTAAAGATCTCGGTTTCGTATCGGATTACTACGAAGGCGCGCAAAAGTATCTTCAAATGTTGAAACAAACGGTAGAAGAAGACTTTGATGGTCTTCATATCGCACTCGACTGTGCACATGGAGCGACGAGTGGCCTTGCGGCTCGACTGTTTGCAGACTTAGAAGCAAACGTGTCGACAATCGGAAACTCGCCAAACGGTTTAAATATCAATGAAGGTGTCGGGTCGACACACCCTGAGCATTTGGCCGAATTCGTCCGTGAAAAAGGAGCGGACATGGGCCTTGCCTTTGATGGGGATGGAGACCGTTTGATTGCGATTGACGAGAACGGTGAAATTGTCGACGGAGACAAGATCATGTATATTTGCGGAAAATACTTGAGTGAAAAAGGGCGTCTCAAAGACAACACGATTGTCGCGACGGTCATGAGTAACCTCGGTTTCCATAAAGCCGTTGAAGAAGCGGGCATGACGGCGCTTCAAACAGCAGTGGGTGACCGCTATGTCGTCGAAGAAATGAAAAAACATCAATATACACTCGGTGGCGAACAATCAGGTCATTTGATTTTCCTCGATCACTCGACAACGGGTGACGGTATGTTATCTGGTGTGCAATTGGCAGAAATCGTGAAATCGACAGGGCGTAAACTGTCTGAATTAGCGGCAGAGATGCCAGTTTATCCGCAAAAGCTCGTGAACATTCGTGTGACGAATAAAAACGATGCGATGAACGGAGAGCGTGTCTTGGCAACGATTCAAGAAGCGGAAGCGGAAATGGCCGGAAACGGTCGGATCCTCGTCCGTGCATCAGGTACAGAACCACTCGTTCGTGTCATGGCGGAAGCCCCGACAGCGGAAGAGTGTGACCGTTACGTTGAAAAAATCGCACAAGTCGTGCGCGAAGATTACGGCGTAGACGGATAAAATTTTCGAAACCGGGAATAACACAAGGGAATCCACATCGGATTCCCTTTTTGTTTCCGTTTTGTCATCGAGAAAACAGCGGATTTTCTTGACGAATGGGGGTGTGATTTGTACTATTAAGAGCGTGACCTTGGAAACGGAAGGACACAAGAGTACGAACAAGCGCCAGAACTCTGCGGAGTTGACGAGGTTGGAGGTTATCGAGATTTCGGCGGATGCCTCCTCGTCGCCTGTCACGACGATAAGCATGCTTTTAAAACGCCCGGGCGACCGGACGGACAAAGAAGCGTGTACTGACAGCTCTTAGAAAAAGCCCGTTTCCTTTTTCGAGAAATCGAAGAATAGAGGAGATTTGTTTATGTGTGGAATTGTAGGAATGATTGGGAATACCGGAGCGAAGGAAGTCCTTCTCAAAGGTCTCGAAAAACTCGAGTACCGTGGTTATGACTCGGCAGGTCTTGCGTTGATGCATGAGAATGTCAACGTTCACAAAGAAGTCGGTCGCATTGCTGCGCTACGCGAAATCATCCCAGCAGAAGTAGACGGCACGATTGGAATCGGCCACACACGTTGGGCGACACACGGGGTACCGAGCGTGCCGAACGCCCACCCGCATCAAAGCACGACTGGACGTTTCACGCTCGTCCATAACGGCGTAATCGAGAACGACGAGCTCATCAAGAAGACGCTCGACGTCCCGTTCCTTTCAGAGACGGACACAGAAGTCATCGTCCAGCTCATGGAGAAGCACTTCGTCGAGCTCGGCGATGTCGAGGCGGCGTTCCGTAAGACGCTTTCGGACCTCCACGGTTCGTACGCGATCGCGATGATCGACTCAGAGGACAAAGAGCGCCTCTATATCGGCAAGAACAAGTCGCCGCTCCTCGTCGGACTTGGTGACGGCACGTTCAACGTCGTCGCATCAGACGCGATGGCGATGCTC
The DNA here is from genome assembly GCF_018617075.1 of Exiguobacterium sp. s123. Lineage (GTDB taxonomy): Bacteria > Bacillota > Bacilli > Exiguobacteriales > Exiguobacteriaceae > Exiguobacterium > Exiguobacterium profundum. The sequence continues at coordinate 7,586 of NZ_JACSJL010000005.1, forward strand.
CAGGTGACAGACCAGTACCTCGAGCTCCACGATGGTGAGATCGTCATCCTCACACGTGAGTCGGCGACGATCAAGACGCTCGACGGCGAAGTACTCGAGCGTGCACCATACACGGCCGAGATCGATGCGTCAGACATCGAGAAGGGCACGTACGCGCACTACATGTTGAAAGAGATGGACGAACAGCCAGCCGTCATCCGTAACATCATCCAGCACTACCAGAACGAGAACGGCGACATCGAGCTCGCAGAAGGCGTGCGTGAACTCGTTTCGGAAGCAGACCGCGTCTATATCGTCGCATGTGGTACAAGTTACCACGCTGGTCTTGTCGGGAAGCAATTGATTGAGCGCGTTGCAGGTGTACCGACTGAAGTACACGTCGCATCAGAGTTCGGTTACAACATGCCACTTTTGACAGAGAAGCCACTCTTCCTCTTCATCTCACAATCAGGTGAGACAGCGGACAGCCGTGCCGTCCTCGTCGAAGTGAAAAAATTGGGCCATAAAGCGCTCACGTTAACGAACGTGGCAGGATCGACATTGTCACGTGAAGCGAACGAGACGATGCTCCTCCACGCAGGACCAGAGATCGCGGTCGCCTCGACGAAAGCATACACGGCACAGATTGCCGTCCTCGCAATTCTCGCATACGACATCGCTCGTGCGAACGGGAAGAAACTACCGTTTGATCTCATGCAAGAACTTGCACTCGTTGCGACAACAATGGACTCGATCATGGCACAAAAAGAAATCTTTGAAGAGCTTGCAGATAAGTTCTTGAAAGAGTCACGTAACGCATTCTTCCTCGGACGTGGATTGGATTCATATGTAGGTCTCGAAGGCGCATTGAAGCTGAAAGAGATTTCATATATCCAAGCAGAAGGGTACCCAGGTGGGGAACTCAAACACGGTCCGATCGCCTTGATTGAAGACGGGACACCGGTCATCACGCTCGTGTCTCAACCACACACACACCTCAACATCCGTGGAAACATCAAGGAAGTTGTGGCGCGTGGTGCCATCGCATGTACGATTTCAATGGAAGGAATGGAGCATGAGAACGACGCATTCGTTCTTCCACGTGTTGAACCACTTCTCACGCCACTCGTGACGGTTCTTCCACTTCAACTCATCTCGTACTATGCAGCACTCGCTCGCGACTGTGATGTCGACAAGCCACGTAACTTGGCGAAGTCTGTAACGGTTGAATAATGTCCAAGACCAAAATCTTTCGGGATTTTGGTCTTTTTTGTTGCAATGAGTTAACAAATCATCGCAATGTTCTCAAAAACGTCTGTTTCTTCAAAAGAGGGGGTAAAATCTACATGAGTATGAACAAAGGAGAGATTTGATGAAACAGAAGAAATGGATGACAGGTCTCGGTGTCGTGATTCTCGCGACATCATTGGCCGCTTGTGGGGATACGGCAGAGGACGACACATCGATGGAGATGTCAGAAGAGCAAAGCATGGACCATTCAGCGATGGATCACTCCGGGTCTGGAGAAGTTCCAGACGGGCTGATGGAAGCCAGTGATCCGACTTTTCCAGTCGGATCAACCGCGATGATGACAGCGGATCACATGCCAGGAATGGAAGGTGTGGAGGCCACGATTGTCGGTGCTTATGATACGACGGTCTACGCCGTCAGCTATACACCGACAACAGGCGGTGACCCGGTAGAAGATCACAAATGGGTGATTCACGAAGAATTGGACAATCCAGATGAGGAACCGTTGTCTGAAGGGGATGAGGTCGTATTGGCCGCCGACCATATGGAAGGGATGGACGGCGCAGAAGCGACAATCGATACAGCGGAAGAGACGACCGTTTACATGGTTGATTACACGACCGAAGACGGGGAAAAGGTCACAAACCATAAATGGGTGACCGAAAGTGAATTAGAAGCAATGAAATGAATGTGATAGACCTCGAGTACATCTCGTGGTCTATTTTTTTCATTAAATATTTATTGATAAACGATAAATCGTGGCATATGATAAAGAAAATAAAACTAAATGAGGTGTTTGGCAGATGAAACGGGAAACCATCTTTTTGAAACTAGCAGTGATTGTCTTGTCGCTCCCGATTCTCGCGGCATGTATCTTTTTACTCCCTTTCCTTTGGCGAGAGGCGGTGGAGAGCGGAGGATGGATTGCGAATTCGATGCGACCGATTATTGGAGGGATGTATGTAGCAGCGATTCCCTTTTTCGTTGCCTTGTCACAGTCATTCATCTTACTTGGATTGATTGATCGGAATGAGGCATTCTCCTATCGGTCGGTGAAAGCACTTCGTGTCATTAAATATTGTGCGTTGACCATCACGGCCATCTATATGGCGACACTCCCGTTCTTCTATTGGTTCGCTGAGCGTGACGACTCGCCAGGATTTTTAGTCATCGGATTCGTCTTCGTCTTCGCCGCATTTGTCATTGCCGTCTTTGCTGAGTTGTTACAGAAATTATTGAAGCGAGCCATCGATATGAAACAAGAAATCGATTTGACGGTCTGAGGTGAGAAAAATGGCGATGATTGTGAATCTAGATGTGATGTTAGCGAAGCGGAAAATGAGTGTGACAGAGCTGTCGGAACGGGTCGGGATCACCATGGCGAACTTGTCGATTTTAAAGAATGGAAAAGCGAAAGCGATTCGTTTTTCGACGCTCGAAGCAATTTGTGAAGCGCTCGACTGTCAACCGGGGGACATACTAGAATATCGAGCGGACGAACGAGCAGAGTGAATCTCTGCTTTTTTGTGTGAACATGAAACGTATTTGAACGATATAGCGTATATAAGATAAATCATTCAGGGGGAGACTAGAAAATGGTTCAAACATGGACAGAACGGACACACGAAGCAATTAATGGGAAACGAGGTCGACTGTTAATCTGGTCGTTTCTCTGTGCCGTTATATTAGAATCTAGTGCATTGCTCGATCCGACACTTTACGGGGCGAAAGCCGATTCAGTACAGGCGATTGTATTCCTTTTAAGTACAATTGTTGTATCCTTCATGCTATATCCAATCATCATTGGGTATCACTGGGTCATTCTTTCAATCATTCGCGGACAAGACGCGCAGTTCCGTGATGTATTTCGACCGATGAAAGAACGATTTGGTAAGCATGTGACTGCAGTCATCCTACTAGCCATCTTCCAGACGCTTTGGACACTATTGTTCATTGTTCCAGGAATCATGAAGTTCTTCTCTTACGCGTTCACGTACTTTATTTTGCGAGATGAGCCAGCATTATCGGTCAGAGAATCGATCACGAAGTCACGCGCGCTGATGCATGGTCAGAAGTGGGACGCATTTAAACTAATTTTGCCGTTCATCCCGATTTATTTGATTGGCTTCACGTTATTTACGGTCGTCAATTCGGTTTTACTTGCTGCATTCTCCCTATCGATTGCGACGGTTCTCATTCGTCCATTCGTCGTTTCGCGCTTCGCTGTCATGTATGAAGATACGCGTCGGGCTTACGACGAACAATGGAACAAGCCAGCCTGAAGCATATCAAACAGAGGGTAAATTGAAGGAACGTGCTACAATCTTCATGAAGAGAAAGGGGAATGCGGAATGAAGATTGGGATCATCGGGGCCGGTCTGAGCGGAATCATCGCAGCGCGTGAACTCGTGCGTCAAGGTCATGCCGTTGAACTGATTGAAAAGAGTCGAAGCGTCGGGGGACGCTTGGCGACGCGTCGAATCGGTGATGGACGAGCCGACCATGGAGCGGTTTATTTCACGGTGCGTGGAGAAGAGCTCGAACGAGAGGTACAGTCGTGGATGAATGCGAACTGGGTGCGGGTCTGGTATGCCGACCCTTATCCATGTTATGTCGCGATTAATGGGATGAATGCCCTCGCTAAGCGTTTAGCTGAAGATTTGACCGTACAGTTGAATGAACGAGTGGAGAACGTTCAACTGGAAGAAGACGGAACCGTCACAGTCAAGACAGACGTGACGACGCGTTCCTATGATCAAGTCGTGATGACGGCACCGCTTCCACAGTCATTCGAACTACTAGGGAGTTTGGTCGACCAGATCAAGCCCGCGCTACTTCGTCTCGTATATTCGCCGACGTTCGTGGGTCTTTTTGAATGTGCCGGAGATGTACAGATTGGAGCAGACGGTATTCTCGATCAAGAACTGGTACCCGGTGTATTAAAAATCGTCGATAATCGCCAAAAAGGAATCTCTGCGACACCACTCGTAAGTGTCTATATGGAAGAGGCGTGGAGTGAGGCGTGGTATGAGCGACCGGAAGCAGAGACACTTGCTGAAATAGAGCGGTTAGTGCGTGAAGAAGTCGGAGACCTCGACATCCAATCACGGCAATTGAAACGTTGGCGTTACGCCCAAGCGAAAGACGTATGGCATGAGCCGTTTTATCAAGTAAGCCATCATCCCATCTATTTAGCAGGGGACGTCTTCCTTGAAGCTGATGATCCATCCGGACGAACGCGATTCGAAAGTGCCTATCTGTCTGGGTTACGTGTGGCAGAAACCATCGAAAAGAACATGGATCGATAAGGGCATCGCTTATCGGTCTTTTTATTTGACGCCATTTAGTTTAGGGCATAAACTATAACCATCTAGTTTAGGGGGTAAACTAAAAATGAAAGCATTGATGCGTGAAGCGGTGCAGTTGTTTGAAGAAGTGATGTTCCATGGGACGGAACATGTCATCGAAGCGATGGAGGGAAACGTATGGCGCGAGTATTCGCGTGAACAGCTCCAACTGTTGAAGTTACTCGATCAGTTTGGACCAACTCCGGCTGGGCAATTGGCGCAAAAACAAGGTGTCCATAAAAGCGCGGTCTCGAATCGCCTGAAAAAGTTGGTCGAAAAAGGACTTGTCACGAGTCGACGAGGACAAGATCAACGGGAACGATTGATTGAATTGACCCCAGAAGGGAAACGGCTCGTCGAAGAAGTGGACGGTGCCGTCTATCGATATGTGGAATCCCTCATCGATGGAGAAGTAGACGAAATTGAAATCGAGCAGTTTGTTCGGACGTTCCGAAAAATAAAGCAATTGCTCCGAATCGGGGAGGAATAACACATGCATAAAATCATTCAATGGCGCTGGGGAATTTTCATTTCCCTCATCGTATTGACGGCAGCATTATTTGTCGCAGCACCGAACTTAACGAAACAAGCAGAAGAGGCAGGGAGCTTCCAACTTGCGGACGACATGGACTCACAACGCGCACAAGAGATTTTAGATGAAGCTGGGAAAAGTGACAAGACCATCTCGCTCGTCTACGAGTTCGAGACGATTGGCGAAACAGAGCGAACAGATGTCGCGCGTGTCATCGAAGAACTTAAACAAAATGAAACGGTCGTGACAGATGTTCTCGATCCGTTCGAAAACGAGGAGACAGAGGCACAGCTCGTCTCAGAAGACGAACGCATCGTCCTCGTCCCCATCACGGTAGAAGGTACGACGGAAGAAATCAATGCGTTTGCTGATGATGTCCGTGAAAACGTGCTCCCACAAGAGGAGACAGTATATATCACCGGGGAAGAAATCATTAACAATGATGTGAACTTAAGTGCCCAGGAAGGGTTGAAAAAGACAGAGATCATCACGGTCGTGTTGATTTTTGGATTACTCCTTCTCGTCTTCCGTTCCATCGTGACCCCGTTCATCCCGCTCATTGCGGTCGGATTCACGTATCTGTTGAGCCAATCCTTTGTCGCGTTCTTTGTGGATTGGTTTGGGTTCCCGGTGTCCAACTACACGCAGATCTTCCTTGTCGCCATCTTGTTCGGGATTGGGACAGACTACTGTATCCTGCTTCTTAGCCGTTATAAAGAAGAACTCAGTGCAGGGCATGCCATCGAAGACGCCATCGTCAATACGTACAAGACGGCAGGACGGACGGTCCTCATCAGTGGACTCGCGGTCTTCGTCGGTTTTGCCGCCATCGGATTTGCTGATTTTCCAATCTTTAAATCAGCGGTCGCCGTCGCAGTCGGGATTGCGGTGTTGCTGCTGATTCTCTTCACGGTCGTCCCATTCTTTATGGCGACGCTCAAACAGCGACTGTTTTGGCCGTCGAAAAAGGCAGGCGAGCATCATGACAGCAAGCTTTGGGCTAGTTTGAGCCGATTGTCGGTCAATCGCCCGTTCGTATCGATTTTGGTCGTCGGGTTGATTACAGTACCTGTCTTATTCACATATGACGATGCCCGTTCGTTCAATACGGTCGATGAGATTGGAGACGGGTACGATTCGGTTAGTGGACTGAATTTGATCTCAGAAGGGTTCGGTCAAGGGGAATCCCTTCCGGTACAAGTCATTTTGAGACAAGATCAAGCCATTACAGAATCAGAAGTTCCCTATATCGAAAAGTTTGCAAGTGAGCTTGAAAAAGTCGAAGGTGTGAATGGTGTCCGTGCGCTTACACGTCCTACTGGTGAAGTCATCGACGATTTTTATGTCGATACGCAGCTCAGTGAAGTCAGCGATGGCTTGTCTGAAGCGCAGACGGGTCTCGGGGATGTTCAAACTGGATTGGATGAGATTGAGCAAGGATTGAACGGGATTGTTGGACAACTACCAAGCGGTTCAACCAATGCTGGGGCACCGCTTGCAGAAGCAGCAGCGGGACTAAATCAGTTGAATGGTCAACTTGGTCTCATTGGGCAAGGATTGACAGCGACTCAAAACATCCCGGCCGCAGTCGGACAGCTCGGTCAAGTATCAGCTGGCCTCACACAAATTGAGTCAGGAATCAACGAAGCGGCGTCCGCATTAAATGCACAAGGTTCTCAGGTCGGTGAACTTGGTAGCGGGTTAGCGCAACTGGCGACAGGTGTCGCGGAAGCGAACGACGGGCTAGGACAAATTGAGTCTGGTCTCGGCGAAGTCGTTTCGTTCTTACAACAGTTGAGTGAAGCAGATGCGCTTCGGGAGACTGGTGTGTATCTTCCGGAAGGGACGCTCACATCAGATGCGTTCTCACCTGCAGTCGAACGATATGTCTTCGATGAAGGAATGGCGACTCAGCTCGAGGTCGTCTTAGAGATGGACCCGTATTCGCCAGAAGCGATTGATACCGTTGAGACAATCAAAGAGACGATGAATCGTGCCGTGACGGGAACACCGTATGCGGATGCGACCATCGGATATGCCGGGATCTCAAGTATCAATAGCGATTTAAATGAAACATCGACGAATGATTTCAATCGAACGGTAGCCATCATGCTCGTGACGTTGTTCATCGTCTTGACAGCACTGTTCCGCTCGATGATCATGCCACTCTATATGATCGCTTCGCTTCTCTTGACGTACTATACGTCAGCGGCGATCACAGAGCTAATCTTTGTAGAAGGACTCGGCTATGACGGGATTAGCTGGGCCGTTCCGTTCTTTGGATTTGTCATGTTGATTGCCCTTGGAATTGACTACTCCATCTTCTTGTTAGATCGATTCCGAGAAGAAACAATCAATGGGAAGACGGTCCGTGAGGCGCTCATCCACTCGATGACGAAGATGGGTACCGTCATTATGACCGCCGCGGTCATCCTCGCTGGGACGTTCGGTGCCATGATTCCGTCAGGCGTGCTCAGTCTCGTCCAGATCGCGACAATCGTCATCACCGGTTTGTTATTGTATGGCTTGATTGTGTTACCGCTGCTCATCCCGGCAATCACCGTCTCCTTCGGGGACGGGGTATGGTGGCCATTTAAACGGAAAGTTGAAGATAGATAATTGTGAGGGATTCAGAGGACAACAAGTGCAGCGAATGCTGGCATATGTTGTCCTATTTTTATTTGTTGAGTCAATACAAAACTGCGAGAAATGGACTTAAAAATTTTCGGCATGTGCCGATAAATACATATAGACTCTTACTTTTATTGAAAGAAGGCAACAATCATGGTAAATCATTTTGAGAAAATGAGCTCGTTACTCGTATCGCGGATGATAATCATTTTGTTTTTCCTTTCTTATCCGATCATGGGTGTTTTGTATTGGATGGGGGAGCTCGCGGGGCAAGGCGCAGTCAATTTTATTCTGATAGGTGGTGTCATTCAAGCCGCATCATGGCTGGGCCATCGCTTCTATGTGGAACATACTTGGTTGAAGTATGGGCTCGTCACGTTGATGTACATTGCAGCTTCAGCAATTATCTTGACGCTGCCAGGTACTGCGATTCAAAATATCGTCTTTCTGTATATCGTATTGATGTTGATGTACTTGAATCGGCATCTTGTGCTGTACGGCAGCATTCTCGCGCTTATCGTATCGGTCGGAGCTGTATTGATTGGGCGCTTTTCATTTGAAACGCCGCTCGATCTCGTCATTTGGTTCACTGTGCTCACAATGGCTTTGTCTGGCGCCTACTTCGTTTCTTTCTTTGGGGCAAAATTATTACACGAGACGTTTACACAACAACAACAAGCTGAACAGCATGCGAGTGAGGTCGAACTCACCATGGCGAAGACGACAGCGAGTGCGACAATGCTTCATGGCGCGGTATTTACAATGAATGATTCCGTTGATTCCGTCACGAACGCCTCAGAACAAGTCACGGCCCAAATTGGTTCGATGACAAAACGAACGTCTGAACAAGCAGTTTTGATTCAGAATGTCGCCTCACAAATTCAATCCACTGTACAGGCGTTTGAACGGATGCAACAACAGCTTCAAGAAACAACCTCGCACGTGAACGGTGTCTTACAAGACGCTCAACTATCACATGACAATATGGATTCGACAGAACGGTCGCTTGCTGAGCTGAACTTAAGTATCGGTGAAGTGAATCTAGCCTTTAAAGGATTGGCGGAGCGTTTCCAAGAAGTGCGGACCATCACGGATACGATTCAGCAAATCTCGTCTCAGACGAACTTGTTGTCTCTTAACGCTTCAATTGAGGCGGCACGAGCAGGTGAACACGGAAAAGGGTTTGCCGTCGTCGCGACGGAGATTCGAAATTTGTCCGCTCAAACGGCACAAGCATCAGCTCAGATTAATGACATTATCCAACTCGTCATGCAAGAGGTACAAGTGACGGAACGTGCCATCGATGGCAGTACAGAACGTCTATCGACGCAGGAAGAACAAGTCCGTAAGAGTGGGGCGTCGATCCTTTCCATGATTCAAACGACAAATACGGTCGCAGGAACAGTAGATGAGACGTCGAGTCAGCTCCAAATCGCCGCCGCAGAATTACACAAAGTCCATCAAGTGACGGGTGATATGACGGCGTTGACGATGGCACTCGAAACGAACAGCCAAGACGTTCATGTGTTGACGATTTCACAACAAGAAGCGTTAGCTTCGTTGAAAGATCAAATTGAAGAACTGAACGAGATTGCGAACGAACTCGTCTAAACGATGGACACGCCTTTACAAATCGGCGTGTCCATTTGCGTATACATCTCTTCTAAAACGGGAAAAGTATTGCGTTCATGTAAAACGGAGGAGGAATTTGCAATGGAAATCGTGATTACCGCTGTATTAAAGGCATATCCGGGGAAAGAGGAAGAGTTAAGGCAAGCGCTCGATGAAGTCATTTCCCCATCGAGACAAGAAGAAGGATGTTTGACGTATGTGCTCCATGAGTCAATCGATGCCCCGGGCACGTTCGTGTTCTATGAGAAATATCGGGACGAGACGGCGCTCGACGCGCATATCCATTCAGCCCATTATCAGGCGTACCGGAAACGAGTGGAGACATTGCTCGCCGTGAGAGACGTGTATCGTCTACGTGAAGTCTGAAAGGAGGAAATCTAATGATTACCCAATCGATTATCCCGTGTATTTGGTTCGAAAGTCACGTCGAAGCGATTGCGGAGTGGTACGTCTCGAAGTTTCCCGATTCGTTCATCGACTATACGACGAAACTGATGGATACGCCTTCAGGTGAGACGACGATTGTGACCGTCTCGCTGTCGGGACAGTTCTTGCAACTGCTTGGGGCGGGTCCGTTGAAGGACCGCAATCCCTCCATCTCGTACATGGTCACGTTCCCGACGTCGGAAGAAGTGGATACGCTTTGGGGCGAATTGAGTGAGGGGGCAGAGGTGCTCATGCCGCTTGACACGTATGATTTCAGCGCGCGCTATGGCTGGTTGAAAGACAAGCACGGGGTATCCTGGCAAATCATGCATAGCGGCGGGATGGACATCCAGACGGTGACCCCATGCTTTTTGTTCGTCGGGGACGTCTTTGGTCATGCTGAAGCGGCGATGAACGATTGGATCTCTATTTTCAAAGATTCATATGTATTGGACGGACATACGGTACGATACACGGAAGAAGACGGGGACGAGCTTGATGGGAAAATCAACTATGCTCGTTTCGTCTTATCCGGTCGAGAATTTGTCGTGATGGACAGTAATGAAAATCATACATTTTCGTTTAACGAGATCCAGTCGCTCATCGCTTTTTGTGAGTCGCAAGAAGAAGTCGATTCCTACTGGGAGCGGCTATCGGCTGTACCGGAAGCAGAGGAGTGTGGTTGGCTGAAAGATCGCTATGGCGTCTCCTGGCAAATCATCCCGTGGGAAATGGAAGAGATGATGACGGTAGGTTCGCAAGAGCAGATTGAACAGGTCGTACAGGCATGTCTGCCCATGAAAAAGCTTGATATCGCGACATTGCGTAAAGCTTACTGAACAAAACTCCCGAAACAAATAGCTCGGGAGTTTTTTCATGGACTCATTTGCGAGAGGGCATCTTTCTCGATGATGGTATCCGAGAGCCGGAGCTGACTGGCCGCGCGGTCGATGTAAGGGGCGCATCGATCGAATGCGACTTGTTCTTCCGTCTCAATGGAATAGCATGTGCCGTTACCAGCACGTTCGGTCAAGTCTGGTTCATAGTAATAATCTTCGTATCGGAAAGCGCCCGTCCGAAAGACGGTTAGATTTGACGTATCATTCAATAAGGAGTCGCCAAGCATATATGCTGGAGAGATTCCAAGTAAATCGAGAATCGTCGGGGCGATATCGATTTGTCCACCACTCGCCTCCATGACTTCTCCTGTCGTCGGTCCAGGTGGTTTGATGAAGAGAGGGACGGCACGGTCAAGTTGAAACGCGTCAACCGTCGAGTTCACTTCTTCGAGGGTAGCCATCTCTTCTCCTGGTGCCGTCAGACCGCTATCGTGGTCACCATACATGACGAGAAGCGTCTCATCCCAGAAACCATCTTGTTTCAATCGTTCGATGAACTGACCGACAGCGGCATCGACGAAATGAACGGTATGGTAATAGTTTTCGAGAAGGGGATCGTCGATATCAGATAGGTCCAACCGCTTCTCGTCTTCCGGGATATCGTACGGTGTATGACTCGTTAAAGCGACTAAAAATGCGTAAAATGGTTCATCCAACTCTTCCATAAATCCGACCGACGTATTTAAGAATTCCTGATCGTTGAGTGCCATCCCGATGATGCCTTGATCGGGGTAGTCTTTGTCGCTAAAGAAATGATTGAACCCGATATTGTCATAAAAGTCATCGCGATTCCAAAAGTCTTTTCGGAACGAATGCATGGCTGCCGTATCGTAGCCCGCCTCATTCAAGGATTGAGAGAGCGCGCTGAATTGATTTCCCGGGAAACGCGTGTAGACGGAACCAGATTTGACAGGATAAAGTGACGTGTTGACGATGAACTCTGCATCAGACGTTCGCCCTTCATGCGTTTGATGATACACGTTCGGGAAGTAAAACATGTCACGTCGCAGTCGGTTCAAATTCGGGGTCAGTTCCTGTCCATCAATCTGTTGATCGATGACGGATGTTTGGAATGATTCGAGTTGTAAAACGATAACGTTCGTATCTGGACTTGGGGCACTTAATTCTTGATAAGAGAGTGCTTGAATTTGAGAACGCTCTTCTTCTGTCAGGGCTTCGTTCCATCCCATAGCACGTTCGACGCCTCGGGCGACATCCATCGCGTGATAGCCCCAAAATCCAAGATGATAGTATTCACGCATATTCGATATGGGGTCGTCCGCGATCCACTTTTCTCCACGCTGATAACTGAGGGTGAGCGGGATTGTGAAGAGAAGAAATCCGAGTGTGAAGCCAGCGAGCGCCAATCGTCTTCCGTTTCGTTTCCCTTCACGGACAGGATGACGTTTCATATAACGCAAAATCAAACCGTAGATGATGAGGTCGATGAAGAAGAACGCATCGATTGGGCGGATGAGCGTCAAGAAGCCACCCCCGACATCTCCCATCTGCCCGATATCAGATAGTAAGGCGACGGATAATAAGTCTTCAAAATAGCGATAGTACCAGACGTCCGAGACGAGCAGGGTACTATGCAGGAACAGAGAAACGTATAAAATCCATCGGCGGATCGGATAAGACACGGCGAGTGCCCAACTCGTCAGGAGCAAAATCGTCGCCAAATTGATGAGGAAGAATGAGAAGTCGAACGCCGTCGCGGTCAACCAGCTAAAAAAGAAGAGCTTTGCCAGAGAGAGTGACAAGTAGCTCCAATAATCGAGATATTTCATTAGTGATCTCCTAACTCAAAATGTAGTTACTGTATCCTTTCCTTTCTTATGAACAGAGAAAACGTAGAAAGTGTGATGGAGATTCATTCGTAATCAAAAATATGTAATATATATATTGCGTTAATGGAATATATATATTACATTTTAGGTATTGCGCAACTAAATTAGGAGACAGACATGGGAAATAGAGTAAAAGAACATCGAGTAGAAAAGAATCTTACTCAAACCGATTTGGCAGAGGCGATCGGTGTGACTAGACAGACAATCGGTTTGATCGAATCGAATAAATATAATCCCTCTTTGAAACTCTGTATTGCCATTGCGAGGGTTCTGGGCGTCACGTTAAATGATTTATTCTGGGAGGAGTAAAAGATGAAAGAATCATGGGTCACAATGTTTTTACCAAATGACGAATATAAAGAAAGGCGGATGTTGTACTTTATAGCCGAGGCTTTCGTTTTGTTCATTGGATTTTTGGGAGTAGTCGTTCTATTGAATAGATTTTCAGGTATATTCAACACTGAGTCTTCATATATTTTATTGAGTGTTATAGCAATTCTAAGTCTCTATGTATGGATTCGCTATATTCTCTCAGGTATGGAGTATACAAACGTTGTTGAGAAATCTGAATATAAAATCGAACTAAGGAAACTGATTGGTTCCACATCGAAGTTTGCTGTTTTGTTTGCTGGAGTGGCAATAGCATTAAAGGTGACAGGTGTAGTGATTTACTCTTGGGTGGACTTGTTAGCAATGACACTTCTTTCAAATGGGTTACTTCTGGTCGCACAATTCATTTCACTTCAACGGTCATTTAGAAAAAATCGTGAGCTTTCATGACCGAGTTGATATATTCGTTTTACTTCAAATAGGACATCTATGTCTTTAAGAGTGCATAACAAAACCAGGTCCCATGCAAACATGGACCTGGTTTTGTTAGATAACTGTGAAGCTCTGATTATGTAATCTCGAACGTATCACGCAGTTCAATGATGGTTCCTTCCGGTGCTTTTAATTTACTTAAATGTCCATCGACGACGAAGTAGATGTTGCCACCGTGCTTCGGTAAAAACGTGACGCCGAGTTGTTCGAGTCGTGCGACTTCCGCTTTGAGGTCATCTACATAGAGGGCGAAATGGACGGGACCGGCCACATGTTTCGAGTAGTCTTGTAACGTTTCATCTGTTTTAGCAGTCTGGAGCTCAATATAAAAATCACCGAGTTTGAGCCAACTGTTGAAGTCACGCGTATGAAAGTTTGGCGACTCCTGGACGAGTTCAAAACCGAGCGCTTCGTAAAATGACTTCGATGCGGCATAATCCGGGGTTTGGATACAGATATGATGGATTTGTTTCATTGGTTGTTTCCTTTCGTTTGCAAATCTTTCACTCGATCACGGTGGAACGGAGAAGTCAATTCTTCTGAGATGAGGCTGATCGTATGTCCATCCGGGTCTCGTACGTCTAGTGTAACGAATGCATGCTTTCGAAGATACGGGAGAAGAAACTTTTTACGGGAGAAAGCGTATGAAAGAGAGAAAAGGACTAAAAAAAGAATGAGGTGAACATATAAAAGTAAATGAAATCACGATTCAACCGGTTGATGCAGTCAATCGAGAGGCGGTCATCGCCCTGACAGTGGACGAGAAACAATCTCGATTCATCGAGACGAATGCCGAATCCCTTCGAGAGATGATTGAGGATACGAAATACAATTGGCAGAGCTTTGCATTTTATGAAGGCGAGCGAGCGGTTGGCTTTATGATGGTCGGAGCGGAGAACCAGTCAGAACGTTACGTGTGGCTCGACCGTTTCATGATTGATCAATACGAACAGGGGAAAGGCGTTGGAACGAAGTGCCTACGCATGGCAGTGGAATTCATCCAGACACAATACGACGTGGATGATATCATCCTCAGTCTCCATCAAGAGAATGAAGCCGCGAAACGATTTTATGCGAAGAACGGCTTTTTCGACAGTGGCTTAATTGATGAATGGAACGGTGAAGCGATTTGGGTCTATCATACAAAAAACCGACCGTCATGAGTCGGTCGGATTCTCGGATGGACTTGTTTTTTGCGTGACATTCATAGCTGCCAAGAAGAAGGGGATAGCGGCAAAGAGAAACAAGGTAACGAACCAGTTTTGGAGAAATGGATCGACAAACGTCGGTTTTTCCAACCAGCTCCCGGTTGAGATTTCGGCGTACCAACGTATGTAGAGTGCGATGCGTTCGAGCGTATATAAGAGTCCGGACAAAAACAACAAAATACCACCCGCTACAAGTTGATTGAAACGAGACATAAAACCCCTCCTCTATAGATGTTGTCTATAGTTTACCATTTTCATCCAAAAAGGGAGCTTTTATTTGAGTACGCTCGGTCGCAACTGTTTGACACGCGACAAGACGAGCCAACCGAGAAGCGCACCCGTCAAACTAGAGGCAAGGAACGCCGGGACAAAGAAAAATGCACCGAACGTCGAACCCATCAACAGTTTTGCGTACGGGACGGCAATCAACGAAGCGATAACCCCAGTCCCGATGATTTCTCCGAGAGCGGCCGCATAGACGCGGTTCGTGCGAACGAAGAACATGCCGGCAAGAAACGCGCCAATCATGCCACCAGGGAATGCGAGCAGTGATCCTGTACCGGTCATGACGCGAATGAGTCCGGTGACGAAAGCGACGAGAACGGCTCCGATTGGACCGACGGTGACTGCGGCAATCACGTTCACCATATGTTGAATCGGATAAGCGCGGGCGACACCTGTAGGAATCGAGATGAACATCGAACCGACGACGGCGATGGCAACGAGCATTGCCATCCAAGTGAGTTGTTGAATACGCATGAATAGTCTCCTTTCAAAATAAAAACGCCACGTTTCCAGACGGAAAAATGGCGTGGACATACAGAGACGTATCCCAAGCCACTTCCCTACGCTGGTATGAGCCAGATCAGGTTCAAAGGGTCCGGCAAATGCCGTCTCAGCCCGAAGGCTCCCCTAGTGGTCGTTTATTGATTTGAGTATAGCATAGCTAAAATCGGAAAAGGGGCGAAATTATCCCTCATTCTTGGCTAACAGGTCCTCATAGTTCTTCTCGTTCCAAAAGAGCGGTGAGATGGATTCGGGGCCTTTTAAAATTTCTCCGTCCTGATCATATACGATGGCATACCCGCTCTCGACATCGAATACGAACAAGTCGGCAGTGACTTCAGTCACGCCGTTCCCGGCGATGATCACATCATCGATTGGCTCCCGTGCAAGTTCGACGCCCGCTTCATCGAGTTCGACGAGGAGAGCTGACGTGTAGGCATGGCGGTCATAGACCGTTTGGAATTCATCCTGCGTGAGGACGACATCGGTAGGTGGGGCACTTGTACCGAATTTCCGATTTTCAATCTCTTCAACGTATTGAAGGAAAGATTCCTCTTGCCAGAATAGCGGAGCGACCGACTCAGAACCATTGATCACCGTTCCGTCTTGACTGTCGAAAATGGTAGCATACGTCCCGTCATCGAGCTTGAATGGGTAAATATCCGCATACGTATGCTCGAGGCCGTTGCCTGCGATGATGACCCGTTCGAACGTCTCCCGAAACGGTTTGATTCCTTGTTGTTCAAGGGCAGTAAGGAGCGGTTTCGTTTGTTCGTATTGGTCATAGACGTCTTTAAAGTCCTCACGCGTCCATTCGGTGATGGGTTCATCGGGTGATTCGATTGGGGTTGGATTGTCTGCCACCGTATCTGTACAACCCGCGAGTAAAAGTGCACTTAATCCGAATATCGCCCATCGTCTCATGTTTCCATCCCCTTAACTGACATTTTCCACCATTTTATCATTCATGATGAAAAAGCAGAACCTGTGCACATTCTCACTCGGGGTGAGGACGTGTCGCGTAGGTATCGAGTGTTCTCTTGAAGTGAAGTGTATCTTCTTCAGAAATCGTCACACCTGAAGAGGTGCCGTAGCGAACCGCATGATAAACGGACGGGTTCATCGGTAAATCGATGCGTTGGAACCACTCTTGCAATGTCTCATGAGCACGCAATCGCTTGGCTGGTACGAGAGATTGGTTAAATGTGATCAGCGCATCGCGAATCGGGACGTTCGTGAACGCTGTGAGCGTCGAAACGGACGAAGCGTTCTTGTTTTGTAGCGATTCTACAAGCGGGTCTATGCTTGAATCAACATGATCTCGTGCGCGCGCCAAACGTTGCTTTCGCTTTCGATAGACATAAAAACCGAGCAAACAGAATGCAATCAAAGCGACCAATAAACCGAGATTTCGTCGTGTGGACTCTCCAGAGCCCGTAAATCTCTCAAGAAGTTTTATTTTTCCTTTTCGAGGATCTAATTCATACGGATAATCTGCTTTAGATTCATCTATTAAAAGCTTACTGTCTTCATCTGATTTGAAATTCGTAGGAGGACTATTATTTTCCTCGACCGGTATCGTTTCCGGGTTATAGAGCCATTCGAATATCCCGGTCGCAACCACCATCATTGTAAAGGTGACGAGAAGTGTGGCGGCAATTATGAGAAAAAACTTGTTCGTCCAGCGCAAGAAGTTACCTCCTTTTTGAATGTTCAGACTATTTGTTGTTTATCTTACCATAAAAAGGTAAAGTTTGATTAAGACAAAAAATGGAGGTCGTCATATGGGCATGGAGCAGGTCATCAAACAGTTGAACGAAGTGTATTTAGGAAAAGAGGATGTCGTACGCCTCTGTTGTACGGCGTTACTCGCGGAAGGACATATTCTATTAGAAGATGTGCCAGGCACGGGAAAAACGTTACTTGCCAAAACAATTGCGGCTAGCTTCGACGGGGTGTTTTCCCGGATTCAATTCACGGCCGACTTGTTACCGTCTGATGTGATCGGAGCAGACTATTTCAACATGCAGACGCAGACGTTCGATCATCGCCAAGGACCAATCTTTGCGAACATCGTCTTGATTGATGAAATCAACCGAGCGGTTCCACGAACGCAGTCCGCCTTGCTTGAGGCGATGGAAGAACGACAAGTTTCCATCGGGGGAGAGACATATCCGATGCCGAAACCATTTTTCGTCATCGCGACGCAAAACCCGATTGAATCAGCGGGGACGTTCCCCTTACCGGATGCCCAACTCGATCGCTTCTTGATTTCGATTCCGGTCGGTTACCCTGATGTTGCGGAAGAGAGAGAACTCCTCTTACAAGTCATGCGCCAAACACGGAAAACCGTAGAGGCGGTTGCGACGTTAGACGAGTTACGCCGTGCTCAGGAGGAAGTGAAGCAAGTATCGATTCAAGATGATGTCCTCGATTATTTACTCGGGCTCGTTCACGCGACCCGGGAACATGCATCCGTCGAGGTCGGTGTCAGTCCACGTGGAGCCATCGCGCTCATGCGAGCGTCTCAAAGTTACGCCTATCTGAATGATCGGTTGTACGTCATTCCGGAAGATGTGAAAGCCGTGGCACCTTATGTATTGTCCCATCGTTTGACGTTGACGCTTGAAGGAGGCATCAAATCGACGAAACAGGACATTATCCGTTACATCTTAGACACCGTCTCTGTGCCGGTAGAGGGCTGAAGATGACCTTCTCGACACATAACGCCCTACAGAAACAATGGATTCCGGTTTATGGATTCGCTGGGGTGATTCTCGTATTCGTACCGTACATGGAGATTGTCGGATATGCGCTTTGTTTACTTACGGGCATCGTTTGGTTCTTTGAACGGACACGGAAACAGTTGGAACAAGCTCTTCGGCTTCACGTACATAGCCACGAATCCCTTCTCTTTGTCGGGGATGAGACGGAGGTACAACTGATTTTAGATGGAAGTGAAGTCATCGAACGACTCGGGCTTCCCGTTCGCGTTCGCTTGAAAACCAATACAGCGCTCAGCTTTCCAGACCACGACCGGTCCCCGAACAGTCTGGATTTGACGTTACGGACAGATCAGGCTCGTCACGTGCTTCGTGTGCAGGCTGAATTCCGGGGACCGGCTTATATCGAAGAGTGCGTACTTGCTGTGACGCTCCCGTTTCATCTCGGGACGTATCTTCTTGAGTGCCCGATCGAGAAACGATGGACGGTGTTGCCGTCCATCACGTTACATCCTCCGGTCGGCACGAAACGATTGGCACTCGGTGACCGTCCTTTGACCGCATCACCTTTACGGAATCCACTTCAGGTTCTAGGTTCGAAGCCTTACGAAGGGGAACCGGTCAAAGAGATCGACTGGGTCGCGACGGCGAAACTTGGACGAGTCCAATCGAAAGTCTTTCAAAAGACGTCGCTCGACACGTTCACATTCGCAGTCGATTTGAGTGGGCCGTCCGGCTACACGTTGCATCACGACTTCGAGTCGATCATTAGCCAAGTCGCGTATGTGACGACCCGACTCTTAAAAGAGGAGTGTAAAGTCGAACTGTTCATCAACCGCTTCAATGGTGAAGGAAAGATGGAGCATATCTCCCTTCAGGAAGGGGAACGGGGGACACGTATCATCCTCATGTTGCTGGCCGACCTTCATCCTGGGAACCGCTTCATCTCGACAGACGCGTTCGTCCGAATGGTTGAACGGAAACGTTTGAAACAAAGCCATCTCGTCTGGTTCAATCAGCATAATTTGTACGACTAACAAGGAACTTTCCTTCTTCTGGCGAACTGTATCATACAGAGATGACCAAAGGGGAGATCTATATGGCAAAACGAAAGTATGCGAATCGACGAGACTGGGAACGGATTTTAAAGAACCGCTACGCGCAAATTCGTGTTCAGACGGAACAATTTTCAGGGGTGGTTGCCTTATTCCAAATCGATGAGGTTCGGGCACCACTATATAAAAAACATAAAGGGGAAGAATTTATTGTGGCGGATGCCGGGTTTGCTTGGCTCCAATATTTCCCGGAAAATGAACCGTTCGGTGTGACGGTCATGTTCAACCCTGACGGTGAAATCGTGCAATGGTATATCGACCTCGTCGACCGAATCGGCGAAGAAAATGGCATTCCGTACATGGATGACTTGTTGCTCGATATTCTTGTATTTCCAAATGGCGATATCGTCAAAAAGGATGAGGATGAGTTCAAGGCGGCGGCTGAAAGCGGCGAATTGACGCCTGAACAGGTCGAACGTGGATGGCGTGAGTTCGAAGCGACGCTCGAACGGATCGAACGTGGAGACTTCATCTACTTTGATTTGGCAAAAGGACATTACGAACAGTTAAAACAAAAGCTATGAGCGAATTCACTCTCTCTGCTACAGTAAGAGCGTAGGAGGGGGAGTTTTTATGAAAAAAATTGAAATCGAGACGTGGGCACGACGTAAGCACTTCGAGTTTTTCAAAGCGTTTGATGCGCCACATTTCAACGTGACGGCAAACGTAGATGTCACGAACCTATATACATATGCCAAGGAGAGCAATCAATCGTTCTTCAAACTCTTTTTATACGGTGCGGTGAGAGCGGCGAACGCGATTCCGGAATTGCGCTATCGGATCCGTGGTGAAGAGGTCGTCGAACACGAGGTGGTCCACCCTTCGTTCACAGTCATGTTAGACGAGGATGTCTTCAACTTTTGTGCGGCTATGTTTTATGAAGATTTACCGACATTCTTACAGGAAGTGACGACGCGGATGGAGCAAGCTGGCGATGAAGTCGTGGTCGGGGACGAAGAGCCCGACGACTTACTGTATATCACGAGCGTCCCGTGGGTCACATTCACGAGTATCATGCATCCGACGCATCAGCAACAACATGACAGCGTGCCGCGCATCGCTTGGGGCAAGTTCGAACGCCAAGGCGAGCGTCTGGTTATGCCGTTATCCGTCCAAGCCCATCATGCACTCGTCGATGGAGTACATATCGGAAAGTATTACGAAACATTGCAAGCTTGGTTAGACGAAGATTTTGCGAAGAAGGTGACCGACGTGCCAGAAGACCATGACTTTGATCGAGCCGTCCGTCTCCGTGAGGAGGGACAACTCGAGCAGGCGAAGCAACTGTTCCTGTCGCTCTTGCGGAAAGATGAAAAGAATCCGAGGCTACATGCGTACTGTGCGTGGTGCTATGACTCGCTCGGTGAAGAACGTCAAGCGGTCCCGCATTATGAACGGGCCATCCGACTCGGGTTGACGGGGGAAGAGTTGGCGGAATCATATCTCGGACTCGGCAGTACGTATCGGGCACTCGGACGATACACGGAAGCGGAACAGTTATTTGAAGAGGCAATCGAGCAATTCCCGAATCACGGGGCGCTCAAGGTATTTCAAGCGATGACCCATTACAACGTCGGTCGCCATGAAGAAGCGACGGGAACGTTACTTGAACTGCTTGCAAGTCCGAAACCGGACGAGAGCATCGCGCGGTACCGGCGTGCCATCGCATTTTATGCAAGAAACTTAAATGAGACATATGACTAAAGGAAAATGACATGATTTCACTACGTCCGATCGATGCACAAAATTGGTATACATGCTGTCAATTGGCATTAAGTGACCAACAACAGTCGTATATGGAGCCGAATGCGATTTCGTTACTTCAAGCGATGTACGAACCGACGCTACGCCCGCACGCAATTTATGAGGAAGAGACGATGGTCGGTTTCCTCATGTACAACACAGAGCCAGAAGAGTTAGATGCGCTATGGATTTATCGCATCATGATCGACCATGCTCATCAAGGCAAAGGGATTGGTCGACAAGCGACAGAGCTGATGCTTGAAGAAATCGGCGAGGGGAAACCGATTGTCGTTGGCTATCACCCCGAGAACGAGGCAGCGCATCACTTATATGAAAGCCTAGGGTTTGTTGATGAAGGCCATCGATTCGGTCGCGAAATGGCTGTGATTCGGCGAGGAGAATGAGATGGGAACAACCCGTCTCATTTTTTTGAATCAAATCGATTGACGGAAGAATTGTCACATGATATATTTATCTCGAATTAAAGATATTTGAATTTAAGTTAATGGCTCTCTTGGACAAAGGAGGGAGACAGATGGAACCATCTGATGCATTAAAAACAATTACTGTGCTGTTACGTGCCTCTCAGTCGTTACAAGACCTGGTGAAGCAGGAAGTGGCGTCTTACGGATTGAACGCGACCGAGTTCGCCGTACTCGAGTTTTTATATCATAAAGGAGATCAACCGATTCAAGTCATCGGGAAGAAAATTCTCCTCTCGAGCGGAAGTATGACGTACGTCGTGGACCGGTTAGAAGAAAAAGGGTATCTCATTCGTAAGGCTTGTCCGAGCGATCGTCGCATCACATACGCGGCGCTGACGGATGACGGAGAACGCTTGATGCAAGATATTTTCCCTAAGCATACGGAGCATATGAACGCCGTGTTTGAAGGGATGCAATTAAACGAAACGATTGAACAGTTGAAACAAATAGGAAAGCGGGCAGAAGCCGCAAAAAATTTTAATCATGTATCTTGAAATCAAGATATAAAAGGAGAGAGAATGATGAATCATGTTAAAGGAATTCACCACGTCACAGCAATCACGAGTAGTGCCGAAAAAAACTACGATTTCTTCACTCACGTGTTAGGCATGCGTTTGGTGAAAAAAACGGTCAACCAGGACGACATTCAAACGTATCACTTATTCTTTGCGGACGATAAAGGAAACGCAGGGACAGATATGACCTTCTTCGACTTCCCAGGTATCCCGAAAGGTAAGCACGGAACGAATGAAATCGCGAAAACGTCGTTCCGCGTACCGACAGATGAAGCGTTGACGTATTGGGTCCGTCGCTTCGACCGTCTCGGCGTCGAGCACGAAGGGATTCAAGAACAGTTCGGGAAGAAGACGCTCTCGTTCATCGACTTTGATGAGCAGGCGTATCAACTCATCTCGGATGAGTTCAACGAAGGCATCGCGTCGGGCGAGCCGTGGAAGAACGGTCCAATCCCGCTTGAATACGCGATTACGGGACTCGGTCCAATCTTTATTCGCATCGCAGATATCACATATTTCAAACAAGTGATGGAGCAAGTGATGCTGTTTAAAGAGATCGGGCGAGAAGGTGATGTGTATCTCTTTGAAGGAGGTGAAGGTGGAAACGGAGCGCAAGTGATCGTCATTCACGACGAGACATCTCCACAAGCGCGTCAAGGGTTCGGTACCGTGCACCATGTCGCATTCCGTGTCGAAGACCGTAGCGTCCTCGATGAATGGACAGCACGTCTCCAACAGTTCGGTTTGCCGACTTCTGGCTACGTCGATCGCTTCTTCTTTGAATCATCCTATGCACGTGTCGCGCCGCAAATTTTGTTCGAATGGGCGACAGATGGACCTGGATTCATGGGAGACGAGCCGTACGAGACGGTCGGTGAGAAGTTGTCACTCCCGCCGTTCCTCGAAGCGAAACGTTCGCAAATCGAGGCGATGGTACGACCAATCGATACGGTCAGAAGCACGAAAACATTTGAGAAAGAATATGAGGGCATGAAATGAGTTTCTTAAATCGCTTGTTTGGAAAATCAGATGCATCACAACATAACCAAGGAGGAACTACTATGTTAAACATCGGAATCGTACTCGGATCAACTCGTGAAGGTCGCGTCAGTCCACAAGTCGGGGAATGGGTGAAAGAACTCGCCGACAAACGTGGCGATGCCAACTATGAAGTCATCGACATCGCAGACTACAACTTGCCACTTCTCGGCGAAGCGGGTCAGGACGCATCTGGCGTTGCAGCCTGGTCGGAGAAAATTGCGCAAATGGACGGATTCATCTTCATCGTCCAAGAATATAACCATTCCATCTCAGCATCTCTTAAAAACGCACTCGACTACTTACGCGTCGAATGGAACAACAAAGCAGCCGGAATCGTCTCTTACGGTTCTGTTGGTGGAGCACGGGCAACAGAACATTTACGGGGCATTTTGAGTGAATTGTCAATCGCTCACGTACGTGTCCATCCTGCACTCTCACTCTTCACGGACTTCGAGAACGGTACGCATTTCGCTCCGAAAGAAGTTCAAGCACAATCGGTAAACGATATGCTCGACCAACTCCTTCCATGGACGGAAGCGATGCAATCGGTCCGTACGAAAGCCGGAGAAGTTGCAAACAATTAACAAATCGCGAAGCCAGCCTGAATTTAGGCTGGTTTTTGTGCGTTTTCAGAACAGGTCGTGTAAAGTTGGAAGGGATTAGGGGGAGTGCAGATGTGGAATCGTAAAATCGTCACAGCATCCATCGCTTCGCCCGTCTATGCGATTCTGTTAGCGTGTGGGGTCACTATGATGGGTCTACGAGAAAATGGAGGGATGAGTGGCGTACTGAATGGCTTCCTTTTGATGACGGTTGCCTATGTAGCGGTCAGTTTTCCGATCATGTTGACCTACGGTGTCGTGACCTCATGGTGCAGTGACTGGTTGGCGAATCGACTCAGTTCGAAACGATTCAGGTGGTTCACTTCGTTTGTTTTACATATACTATTCGGACTCGTCTTGTCATGGCTCAGTCTTCTCGCAGCGACCTTGTTTTACTTGGTGGATCGTCTACTACAGCATCGGGGAGACATAACAAAACTACAAACAGTGAAAAGTCTGCTCATCCCAATCGGATATTTGCTTATTGTAACGGGAAGTGTGTATATCATCGATGTCATCCAAGATCTTTTCGTTCGATTCAACTTCTTTTAGGGAAACGAACAAGGATACATTAACATAAGGAGGGGTAAAAATGAGATGGATGATTTATGGGGCGAATGGCTATACGGGTGAGCTGATTGCACGACAAGCCGCTCGTGACGGAATGCGTCCGGTTCTTGCCGGACGAAACGCAAGAGCGATTCATCGCCTAGGAGATGAACTGGGTTGCGAAACATCGATTTTCGCATTGAGTCGTGAAGCCGCAATCGAGGCGCTTCACGATGTAGATTTAGTCCTTCATTGTGCAGGTCCTTTCACGGATACGAGCCAAGTGATGATCGAGGCATGTCTAGAGACAGGTACGCATTACTTAGATATTACCGGGGAAATCGAAGTGTTCGAATATGTCCATTCTAAACAGCAAGCGGCTCAAGCCAAAGAACGTGGTGTGATTTTATGCTCGGGTGTCGGATTTGATGTCATTCCGACCGACTGTGTCGCGCGGAAATTAAAAGAGTTGATACCGGATGCGACAACACTCGCTCTTGGCTTTTCGGCGGCAGCCGGCATCTCACCAGGAACCATGAAGACGGCCGTTCGTGGACTAGGGTCGAGTAGTGTGGAACGTGTGAACGGCAAATTATCATCATTTCCAATTGGGGCAAAGCGGAGAACGATTGATTTTGGTCGCGGAAGCCGTACCGCCATTGCGATTCCGTGGGGAGACGTTTCGACCGCCTACTACACGACGGACATTCCAAATATTACGACTTGGGTTCCTGTACCGACAGCGGCCGCCTATGCTGCTCGCGCTTTGTCATGGTTCAGCCCGATTCTCGGAAAAGAGGCCGTGCAGGAACGCTTGCTCCGTTATGTCGACGAAAACGTATCGGGACCAGACGAGGCTGTACGTGAAAAATCATCGACGTACGTATGGGGCGAAGCAACGAATGAGGAAGGACGAAAAGTAGTCGTCCGTATTCAAACGGCAAGTACGTATGCCTTCACTGTTTACGGGGCGCTCGCCGTCGTCAAGCGGTTGCTCGGTTCGGGTGGGATGCTTGCCGGAAGCTTTACACCAGCCATGCTATTCGGATCTCACTTTATCGAAGAGATTCAAGGTTCCTCTTCGTTCGTGATTGATGAGATTCGTCCATGAATCGAGAAGTATGGGATTTACTCGACGAAAACCGGCAACCGCTCGGTCGAACGCACTTTCGTGGGGATGAATTAGAGCCGCATACGTTTCACACGGTCATCGAAGTGTTCACGTTCGATCCAGATGGGAGATTATTGCTGTCGAAGCGTCATCCGGATAAGACGTATCCGCTTCTGTGGGAAGGGACGGGCGGCTCGATTTTGGCTGGGGAAACGAGTCGACAAGGTGCGGTCCGTGAGCTAAGAGAAGAGTTAGGACTATATGTATTGCCTGAGCAACTCCGGTTCGTGACAACGATTGAGCGGGGCACATATTTCTTGGATATGTATTGTCTCGTGTGCGAGAAACCGATTGACCTCGAACAACTATTACTGCAAGTAGATGAAGTCGTCGATGTGACATTACAAGAGTGGGAGACGGTCCTTGAGTGTGTAGAACTCGTCCCTTCAGTCCGGGAACGGCTGATTCAATACGGTCATCTCATTCGACCGTGAACATGTGCTACACTCAACATAGAATATATAAGGGAGGGAACAGCGTGAATCGTTTAGAATTGGCAAGGCGTATCGAACGCATCAAAGCAGAGGGGACGTCTGCTTACATTCGATATCGTAAACAAACCCCTCCCTATGAAGGTGCGGAACTACACGTAGAAGGAAAAGGGCACGTGTTCAAAATGGGAAATATGAGTTTTGCGGTCGGATTCGGATTGAATCGGCCGACAAGCTTTTACGACCTGCATCAAATGGAAAAATGGGTGCGTGGGAAGAACGTATCACGTTTACATATTGAAGTTTGCCCATTAGCGGAAGATTCCTTGCTCCGCTTATTGCAAGAACGTAACTACACGCTCGATCATTTTTTGGACGTATGGACGTTGGATTTGACACAGCATGCCTCCACATCTGTACCGACCCAGGTCGAAAAAGTGAAGGATGAGACACTCCATGAGTGGGCATACGCCATTGCGGCTGGATTCGCCGAGTCGGGCACAATCCTTCAAGAGACGGTCGATACAGCCAAAGGCTTTTACGCACTACCGAGTAATCATGCTTATCTCGTGCGAGAAGAGGATGCTGTCGTAGCGGGTGGGATTTTAGCCACGCAAGACGGGATTGGAGAATTGTTTCTGACGAGCACCGTTCCGACGTATCGGCAAAAAGGGTACCAGACACAACTTATTTTGGAACGAATTGCCGAAGCGAAAGCACTTGGATGCAATCTGTTGACGGTCACGACGAAGGTCGATTCGGCATCCGGTCGCAACATGGAGCGGCTTGGGTTTCAGCCGTTCTATCAAAAAGCGGTCATGAAAAGTCCAATCCTTAAATAAGCAGGTCGCCTCGGGTGAGGTGACCTGCTTTTCGATTACAAGAGCGATTCAGCCCCATCGACGTATACTTCAGAGCCCGTGACGTGGCTCGACATGTTGCTCGCGAAAAATAAGACGACATCGGCGACTTGTTTCGCGGAGCCCGATTTTCCGGCAAGCGGTTGATTCCCAAGTGGATATTCGATTGGAATGACAATTTCTTCGAGCAACGCATCGTCTCGATTGGTCGAATCGTCAATATTCGTATCGATGGCCCCGGGACAGATAGAATTGACACGAATCCCGAATTGAGCGAGTTCCGCAGCAGCCATTTTCGCAAAGCCGGTTTGACCTGCTTTTGTCGTCGCGTAGCCACTGAATCCGAAATTTTTAAAATAGCGGTTCCCGTTGATCGATGAAGTGATAATGATACTCCCGCCATTCTCTTTCAAATGAGGAATAGCATGTTTGACGGTCAAAAAGGTTCCAGTGAGGTTCGTCTCCACCACGCCATTCCAATCATCCAATGATAAATGTTCAATCGGTGTGATGGTCCCGTTTCGACCGGCGTTCGCGAAGACGATATCGAGTTGACCAAATCGTTCCATTGTCCGTTCGTAGGCCTCTTTCATTGCGGATTCATCCGACACATCTGCACTGATGCCGATAGCGCGTTCTTCCCCGACAAGGCTTGCGAGACGCATCGCATCTTCTTCATTCAAATCGACAATGGCGACTTTTGCTCCGGCTTGAACGAAGCGGATGACCGCGGCACGTCCGATTCCGGAGGCTGCCCCGGTCACAAACGCTACTTTTCCAGATAGTAATTTATTTGAAATCAATCCGATCACTCCTTTTTATGATTCTGTTCTCATATTCCACAGTTCTGGAAAAGTTACGCTTCATTTCAAAAAATCATGGAGCGGTGACTTCGATGGTGCGTGCGATGTTCAAGTTCGAATCCGTCGGGATGACCTCGATTGTCACCAGTTGGCCGCTCTGTAACCCTTGTACGCTATTGACGATGCCGGTGACTTCGGTTTGGTCATTGATTAAGATGACACGCAATGTGACTTCTTTAGAGGATTCGGTAGATTCAATCAATATTTGGGGGATATCGATTCGTTCAATCTGTCCTTCGACCATATTGTCATTCCACGTGCTCATCCAATAAACGGCGACTAAAAAAAGACCGAGAAAGATTAAGGCAAAGGTTAATCGTGAACGCATGCACACCTCACTCCTTTGTTGTCCCGTTTCGCATCTTGTCTAATTTACCTTTACCCGGAAATTCTCTCATTACTTGAAAAAATAGTAGGAATCACAAGAAAAATGGGGAATAGAAAGGAAAACGAAAAGGTGAGGTGTGGGCATGTGGATGATGGTTAGTGCGCTAGGATTGGTTGCTTGTGTATGGATCGGGTTCGGTTGGTTCACCATTGGTAATGCAAAGCGACGGGTATGGGGAGGTCTTTTTTCACTCAGTATGACTTGCCTGTTCGCACCGCTCTTCCTCGTGAAACTGGGAGAACAGTATGGATTTGTAGGGATTCAAGTAGGGTTGACCGCTTTATTTGGTGTACTCGCAGGTGCATTTTTCTTTGTGGCACTCGGATGGACAGGACGCCCGGCGAAAGTTCGAAAAGTGAGAACGTTATCGGAAGACCCTGATTTATTTTGAAGCATGACTTACCACTCCTACGGTATAATGCGGTCATAATGATGTTACGAGGGAGTGGGGATCACAATTAAACCGCCAAAGTTGCAAGTGGGGGATACGATAGGGATCATTACGCCTTCTTTTCCGGCACCTGTTCAGTTTGAGGGGCGTTACCAACGTGGGGTTGAACAGCTCAAGCGGATGGGATTCAAGGTGAAAGAGGGCACGTGTACATATAAAACAGAAGGATATCGGTCCTCGTCCATTCGGGATCGTGCTGACGAATTGAACGCATTTTTACATGATCCTGAAGTGAAAGCGATCATCAGTACAATTGGTGGAACAAATTCGAACTCGGTGTTACCATATATCGATTATGAACAACTCCGACGTCATCCTAAAATCATCATGGGATATAGTGATGTCACGGCAATCTTGATGGCCTGTTATGCCAAAACGGACGTCGTCACATTTTACGGTCCGGCAATCGTCCCCTCATTCGGTGAATACGGAGGGATGTTCGAGACGGGGGAGCAATATGTCAAAGACATCCTCTGTTTAGAACGAACGGCTCCGTTTCAGTTACATATCCCTGATGAATGGACGGAAGAGATGCTCGATTGGTCGACGCAACAACGTATCAAGACGTTCCAACCGAATGAAGGATGGATTTCTCTGAAGGATGGAAAGGCAAAAGGAACGTTGATTGGCGGGAATCTGAACACGATGTCTGGGTTCTTCAAGTCGGATTATTATCCCGATTTGAAAGGTGCGATTCTATTCCTAGAAGACTCGTTTAAGACGATGGCTGAAGAAGAACGTTCGCTTAGTATGCTGAAGCTGGCGGGTGTGTTTGATGAGATTTCGGGTCTGATTATCGGGAAGCATGAGCATTTTCAAGATCAATCAGCTCCCTTCTCATTCAACGACTTGTTGCTTGAAATCATCGGAGAAAAAGATTTTCCGATTTTGACGAATGTCGATATCGGTCACACGTTTCCATCACACGTTTTCCCGATTGGCATTCAAGTTGAGTTAGATACGACGAATGGGATTATCCGATTTTTAGAAGATGGGGTGTCGGAATGAAGGAGCACCTCACTATTTTTGACGAGAATTACCGGAAAATAGGGGAGAAGGAGCGAAATCAAGTTCATCTTGACGGGGATTGGCATGAGACGTTCCACTGCTGGTTCTGGAAAGAAGACCTCATTTATCTTCAGCGAAGAAGCATGGAGAAACAGGATTTCCCCGGGAAATATGATATTACGGCAGCGGGACACCTCGCAACAGATGAGACATTAGCGAATGGCGTTCGTGAAATTGAAGAAGAGCTCGGACTGTCATTGACGTTCGAACAGCTCACCTTTATGGGAATCTTTGAAGACGTGATTGAACTGGACGAGTTTCTTGATCGCGAGTTTGCACATACGTACGGCTACGTCTATCAAGATGAAACACTTCGGTTTGACGACCAGGAAGTGATGGATGTCGTAGCTGTTCAAAGAAATGAACTGATGTCGATCACAGCAGGACGCATGTGCACGATTGAGGGACGCTCACTGATGACGAATCATCTTGTTCAAATCACGCAAGCCGATTTAGTTCCGCATCGTCTGACTTACTGGCAAAACATATTTGAGAGTTTGACACGAATGGATGCTTTAAATCGTTAAGGAAAGAATACGCTGTTCGCCGATCGGTCCACCGATTCGACGTCCAGTATCGCTCCACCCAACGTTCGTATAAAGGGAGAAAGCGGCTTCGTTTTTCAGATTGACCGACAGGACGATTTCACGAATATGAGGGAAATGTTGCTTTACGAACTGCGGAAGTGCTTGGAGTGCCGCTTTAGCGTAGCCTTTCCCTTGGTCCTCATAGTTAATAGCAAAGGCGGAGAAGAGCAAAGCATTCGACTCGGTCGTATAGGAAATGACGCGTTCGTTGTCATGGAGTAAGAACATCCCGACTGGTTTCGATGCGACGATGACAATCGGATGAACGCCATCAGGTAATGGATCATCCATGTCTTTGGGCAGGGTCGTATACTTTTCTTGGTCCGTCGGTAGTGCGAACGTATCGAGAATCGATTGATGCGTCCTATTTCGATATTCGAGCGTGATTTTCATAAGAAGTCTCCTTCGAGCATTATTGATTTTTATTCAGAAAAGGGGAATTATATGTCGACACAGTTTACATACCGTCAAAATCCACCAATACAAGATTTATACCGTGCGTTTATGAGCGGTTTTTCTGATTATATTATTCCGTTTCAATTTGATGAGCAGACTTTCGAAGATGTTTTTCTTGTTCGTGATCAAAATCAGCCGTCCCGTTCCATTGTAGCCTATGATGGTGAAGAACCTGTCGGTGTCGTGTTAACCGGGATTGCACATCTTGATTCAGGATGGCAGACACGTTGTGGTGGGCTTGCTGTCGCCCCACATGTCCGAAAAGCAGGAGTCGCGACCGAATTGATGAAACGATTTGAAGAGGCGGCAGTAGGCACTCGTTTACTCGAAGTCATTCAAGGCAATGATGCGGCAGTGTCTCTCTATGAACGACTAGGTTACGAAACGACTCGAGAAATTCTCTACTTCCAAGCGGTGTCATTAGAAACGAACGCAGACATGACGTATGAACCGATTCAAACGTTATTTGATGAGTTGTATCCGGCGGCGAGTCACGTTCCGATTTGGCAACGCGATGTGCGCGTGACCCAACAAGCTGCTGAGTTAGTGAAAGTCGTAGAAGGGAATCGAATAGGATTTTTGTTATACCGCGATCACGTCTTGCTCGATGTTTTTGGACAAGCAGAAGAAGCGGAATGGCTATTGCGGGCGGCCGCGAGCCGATCGCCACTTCATGTCACGTTGACATCAGACCGTCCTGAATGGGTCGAAGCGGCACGACGATTGGGATTTGTCCAAGACGAGATTGCCCAATTTGAAATGGTGAAGGACGCTTGATGAAGCGGTTGTTGGTCATCTGTATCATTGCGCTGATTAGTGGAAATACCGCGACCCTGATTGCGCTGACAACAAATCTTTCACCCGACCTGTCGCGAGGTATACTAGTAGTTAGTGTGAGTGTAACACTCCTTTCCATCGGTGGTATCGTCTGGGTGGGATACTATACAAAAAAACGCTAGTGAAATCCTTGTGAAGTGACACTTGAAAATATCACATCATGCTGTCATGTATGACATGAAAATGAAAAACTTCATATATTGAATTTTTTAACCCCCAGTGGTATATTCGCACATGTAGCTTTTTTGAAGCTCATGAATGTATTAATTTGGAGGGTTTATTATATATATGTGGAAACAACTCATCATGACAGCGGGTGTTGGTGTTCTCTTATTCCAAGGACAAATCGCATCTGCCGACAACATGTCCCCGCAAGACCTCGTTCAAACGGAAAAGTCATTGCAACAAACGGAGCAGCAGGTTAAAGATACGAAACAATCCATTCACGCCATTCAAACGAAGTTGAAGCAAGTCGACCATAAGGCGGAGGCATTGCGAGATAAAATTGAAGGAACTTCTAAAGAATTAGAAGAAGTGGAGGAGTCACTCATTCCTGCAGAACAGTCGCTCTTCGCAAAAGTCGTTTCTTCGGTGTTGCCGAGTGCGAAAGCGGAAGCCGCTGAAGCGGAAGAAGCACATCAAGAGCTTGTTGAAAAGAAAAACCAAGCAAATGAAGCATTGGAGCAACTGAAAGAAGAACAAGAGCAAATTGAAGCGACACGTCAAGACGTGAAAGCGTCATATGACGAAAAGTCGAAACAATATAAGAAACAAACGAATCAGTTGAGTGATTTAAAGAAACGGTATGAAGCGATGGCACCCGATCGGTTTTTAATGCCGGCGGAAGGTCGCCTCTCTCAAGGGTTCGGTTCGGCGAGTGGACAGTTCGGATACACATTCCATAATGGTCTCGATATTGCTGCCAAAACAGGTACACCTGTATACGCCGCGGAAGCTGGAAAAGTGACAAAAGTCAGCTCCAGTGGACCTTATGGAAACCACATACAAATCGAACACAACGTAGACGGTCAAAAATGGACGACCGTGTATGCACACTTGCACAAAGTGGATGTCAAGACAGGTCAGTCAGTACGCCAAGGCGAACCGATCGGTCAAATCGGAAACACGGGCAACTCGTCAGGTCCGCACTTACACTTTGAGATTTATAAAGGGGACTACAATTTCTCGGCTAGTTCAGCTGGGAATGCCGTCGACCCGATGAAACTGGCGGAGCGCCTCGGTGGTGCTTCTCCGGTAAAAGCCACGTTTTAAGCAGACAGATGCCCTGAGCCTCTCGAATGAGGTCAGGGCATCTTTTACTGTTCGCGCGTCGGATCGTGGTTGCCTTCGCTGTCGGCAATCGTATCTGAGCTTCCGTAGTCTTCTACTTGGGAGAAGGCGTCCGTTTTTTGACCAGGTTGATCCGTTCCGTCTAACTCTTTGCGTCGAGCTGTCTCATTAGGGTTCAACACGTCTTCTTCAACCGGTCGATCGACTTCATGCGCGTGTTCTTCCTCTTCTTGTGCCCGGGCGTGTTCGATGCAAAGGGTGGCTTCTGGAATGACTTCCAGACGGTCTAGTTCAATGTCTTTCCCACACACCTCACATTGTCCATATGTCCCATTCTGAATGGCTAATAGCGCCTTATCGACGTCACTCAAGAACTCTTCATCGAGCTCATTAAGGGCTTGGTCTCGCTCTCGTAAAAAGAGCTCTTCGCCCGAGTCGGCAGGGTGGTTGTCGTAATGAGAGAGCTCTCCTTCATCATATGTCTCTTCCCGATTATCCATGTATCCTTCGGTTTTTGCTTTTTCTTTCAATAATCGTTTTTTAAACGTTTCGATTTGTTCTTCAGTCAACATATCCATTCACTCTCCAGTTCTCAAGTCATTAATATAAGGTTTCCCATTTTATTTGTGTACAAACCATTTGAAGTGGAATCCCTCATGTCGAGCGATGTTTAGAAAGGGTATGATGAGAATAAAGAGTTCTTTTAAAAAAGGAGGAACGAATCATGAGAAAAGTCGAAGTAGTGAAATACAATCCAGAATGGAATCAAAAGTTTGAAGAAGAGGCTGGTAAATTGAGTCGGTTATTCGAAGAGGAGCTTGTCGCGATCCATCATATTGGAAGTACATCGGTCGAAGGATTGGCTGCAAAACCAATCATCGACATGATGCCGGTCGTACGGGACATCGAACGAGTCGATGACTACACGGAGCGGATGGAGGCACTCGGGTACCGTGGACTTGGTGAATATGGGATTCCGAAGCGTCGCTATTTCCGTAAAGGAGAAGAAGAACGGACGGTTCACGTGCATGTGTTTGAAGAAGGGAATCCGGATGTCATAAGACACCTTGCCTTTCGGGATTACTTGCGAGCTTATCCTGACGTTCGCGATGCGTATGGTGAGCTGAAGCTTCAACTTGCGGCACAGCACCCAGAAGACATGGAAGGATACATTCAAGGAAAGCATGACTGGGTCATCGAGACGGAACGGTTGGCGACGAAGTGGTATAAAGAAAATCAAGACGTGTGAAACCTTTTTATGGAAATGGTCGTATAATACATCAAACCTTGAAGGGGGAGATGTCGTGTGAAACGATTTCTCGGGAAATGTGTGGAATATGCTTTGGCCGCACTTGTTTTCGTCGGTCTGTTCTTTGTCCTCCGCGCGATTGCCGGAGACTCGGACAAAGGGTACATGTTGACATTGCTCGGTACATTTTTTCTCGTCTTACCTAGTTCGCTCTTGATTGGTTACTTTTCGGCCCGTCCGCTTCAACGTCGCCTAAATGGGAAAGGAACGGAGGCTTCGAGTGAGCATACGTTGCGCGGAACTGAAAAACCGCACGGTGTAAACGAAGATCGAAACCATTCAAACTATACCTGATGATGGAGATCACATTTATCCCTACGATTGATGCCCGTCTCATCGCACGGTTGAATCGTTCCATCCATGAGCATCACGTCCATATGAATCCGGCTTTTTTTGCGGAGTATGAGGAAGAGAAGATATACGAAGCCTTTTCGACACTGATTGGAAGACCCGGCCATCACTATATGGTGATGCAGCTTGAAGCAACTCCAATCGGTTACATATGGTTCGAAGAGAAAGTGGGTGAAGCAAACGCATTTCGTCAAGCTGTTCGCGTGGTGTATGTTCATCACATCAGTATCGACCCCATGTATCGACGGAACGGTTACGGTCGACGTGTGATGGAATGGATGGAGCAATGGGCGCTTGACCACCAATTCAAATCGATTGAACTAGATTACTGGATGAGCAATACGGATGCCGCCTCGTTTTATGGCGAAATTGGGTTCACCCCAAAACGTCAGATTGTTATGAAAAAATTGGAGGAATAACATGATGGAATTACTCACAATTGGATTAGGAATTCTCGGAGTACTATCGTTAGGTTGGTTCTTTTATAGTTACTGGCTCGGATATAAGGGTGGCAATATCGTCATGACCCTCGATGAGCACTATACAAAACTAGAGGAGTACGTACCTGCTATCTTGTCGAAACTATACGAAGATGGAAAGAGCGCTCACTACCTTGGCGACCGCAAGTTTGAAGTGGAGGGCAAGCGTTACGTTCTCGTCGAACGGACTGTCCCGATCGGTCATGTTCCAACACAGCAGACGGTATTGCAACCAGATTGATCATAATCAGAAAAGGGAGCTCTCTAATCGAGAGACTCCCTTTATTTATTTGACGGCTGGGGGACCGAACACACCACTATGATAGTCGCGGAAGGCTTGGCGGATCTCTTCTTCCGTGTTCATCACGAATGGACCATGTGCAATATAGTCTTCGCGAATCGGTTTTCCGGAATAGATGAGCACCCGTGTACGCGTCGTGGCCTTCAGTTGAAGTGTGCTCATCGCTTCAGATGTTTCATCGAACGTCAGTGTCGCCACATCGGTTTTACTGAGCGGGATTTTGGAAGATCCAACTTCAATTGAACCAGCGAGTACATACAAAAAACTGTTATGATTCGCAGGCAAGATGTGTTCGTATTCACTGTCTTCCTTCAGCGTTATTTCTGTCATCGTGATGGGGACGAGACTGTCCATCGGTCCCTTTACACCCGCGATTTCGCCGGAATAGACACGAAGTTGCCCCCCGTCGAAAGGAACGACAGGGGCGTCCTCGACGTATACGTTTTGATAGGAGGTCGTTGTCGTTTTTAACGACTTCGGCAAATTCAACCAAAGCTGAAGCGTATGAATCAAATCATCGTCGACCGCTTCTTCGGCGTGTCGAGCGGCCCATCCGGCATTCATATACTGAACATCACCGGCGTCCAAAATCGAATGTCCTCCATGATTATCAATATGTTCTAGACGACCATCGATGACATACGTGATGGTTTGGAACCCACGATGGGGATGGTCCGAAAAGGTCCCACGCTTGAACCAGTCTTCTGCCATCAGAATAAATGGATCGAACTCCTCTTTTTGTTCTGGAGGTAACACCCAGCCCTGTTGCACATGGGGATACCCGTTTTGTCGATAGGAGACGCGCCAATGATGGTTCACGTCACGTATAAATGGATTTGCCACAAAGATTCACTCCTTTCTCTTCCTATCTTCCCAAAAAATATGTCTCATCGTACTATATTTGCTTCATGAATATGCAAAAAGACAGACGCATTCGCATCTGTCAGATTAAGTGTTTTGTTCAAACAGGTTATACCACTTGATGGCATCCTCACGTAGTAGCTTAAAATGGGCGCCTGTCTCTGAATTGGTCACGTACACATCTGCACCATCATAGCTAACATCAAACGTTTGGGCGCATATCCCTTGAAATAGGGTCACATAAGGTGTGGAAGCGGTCTTGCCTGCATAGGCGGTCGCGTTAGCTCGTTTGATGGCGCCAAAAATAAATTCCATTTCATCTTGACCGACATGTTGTAGGAAGGAGGCATCTTTTGATTCCGTTCCAAGGAGTGCCAAGTCATGAAAAATGACATGACGTTGACTACTTAATTTGTCGTGAATTTGTTCACTCAATTCTTTTCCATACAACAACTTGGGTTCATGATACGTCAAGGAGACGTTCTGACGATGGGCCGTTCCGTTTTTCATGAACGTAAAACTGTAGAGTGGATACTCATGACCCGGTACAAGAACCGAAGGGAGTTGCGGAGCTGTTTTGGCTCCGAACATTTGTGAAATATGCGCTTCTTTCGGTCGCAATACTTCTTGATAGTCATTTTGATCTCGGCTCGTATAAATCGCGTATTGTAACACCTCATCAGACTTTTCTGTCCCGAGCCCGAGTGACAAATAGGGATGCCTTGTTGATTCGACAGGAATGACGAGGCGGTCTTTGGCTTCGGACGATGTAAAGGTCAGTTCAAATTCACCACTGAAAGGCATCGTGATATGGAAAAGTGTATGCTCGATCCCTTTTCTTTCTGGATAGGGCTCATTACCTATCGGCTTTTTCATCTCTTGTGCGAAATGCTCATATTCATGGGGCTCAGCAAATCGGAATTTCGGAACATCCGGATAAGGTTCAGCCGTATATTGAACATCGTTTAAACTTTCAGGAAGCGTGTTAATTTCGGTGGCATATGTGACGGAATCGAGTTGACATTGGACATATGATTTATCTTCGACAGTGAAAAAAGTTGCGGTTGGAAAAGAAGATTCGGTGGCGGCATTAGTCAACGGTTGGTTCAATGTGACCGTCCCGAGCCAATGTCTTTCACCACTTGGAATTCTTTGAATCGCGTTGTCAGGCTGACATAACTCGATAATCGCTGCACGATCCGATTCGGGCATTTCAATTTGTTGTCCGTTTGGTAACAGGGCACGTCCTTGATAATATTCAGGAGCGGGTTGGAGTCGGAGTGCGCGTTCTTCCTCGCATCCGAATAAGAAAAACAGGATGACGAGGGTACTGAAAATCAGGTACTTTTTCACATCGGTACTCTCCTTCGATGAATCACTTTCACCATTCTAGCACCAATTTTTTGTGACTTTAGTCTTAGGAAAATTAATTTGTTATTTCGAAAAAAAATCAAAAAAACCGTCCAACTTGAACTGGACGGGGGATAAAACCATTTATGACTTATTTTAACTTTTTAACTTTTTTCGTATGTCGATTTTTGACGAAAAAACGTTGATATTATGAGACATTGAAAAAAGTCGATTATTCTTCTAAATTATCACTTTATAATTCAGTGGGATTTATTTGATGAAGTTTCCTTCAATCAACATCTCGACCGCGTGCCGCCTTCAAAATTTCGAACCATTCTTCACGAGTGAGATCAATTTGAAGAGCGTCGACTCCCGTCTGAACGCGCTCGATTTTTCCAGATCCGATGATTGGCATGATATTCGCAGGGTGTTTGACGAGCCATGCATACACAATCGAGTCAATTCCGCTTGCATTGTGACGAGCACGAATTTCCTCGAGTTTTTCACGAAGGGGTGCATACTGTTCATCTTTGAAGAGCTGTCCCCCGGCTAGTGGGCTCCAAGCCATAAGTGGCATTCGTTTTTCGTGACACAAATCGACCGATCCGTCCTCAAAGTGTTTCAATTGCATCGGAGAGAGTTCGAGTTGATTCGTCACAAGTTGGAATGGAAGGCGAGATTGAAGCAAGTTCTGTGTAGCCGGAACATGATTAGATACACCGAACTCACGTACTTTACCACTATCGCGCAAGATGATGAAGGCTTCGGCCACTTCATCCGGATTCATCAGCGGATCTGGACGGTGGATGAGTAATGTATCAATGTGGTCAATTGCCAACTCTTTTAACGAACGCTCTGCTTGCGCAATGATATGCTCTTTTGTCGTATCGTAATAATTGAGTGTTTGACCTGGGTTAAATGACCCCGTCAATTTAATTCCTGTCTTTGTGACGATCTCCATTTGGTCTCGGAGTTCAGGCTTTAACTTTAAGGCTTCTCCAAATAAACCTTCACATGTGTAACCGCCATAAATGTCTGCATGGTCGAATGTCGTGATGCCAAGCTCGAGACATTGTTCGATGAATGTGAGGCGTTCCTGTGGGGTCATGTCCCAATCAGCGAGCCGCCACATCCCATGGACGATGCGTGAGAATGATAGTTCTTCTGTCAAAGCGATACGTTGCATAATAACTCCTCCTTGGTTATCAGTCGCTCTTCATTATACGTCTTACGAGAATGGGCGTCACTTGTCACCTACTCAAGCAATTTTGGCGTCAAATGAGCTTGAATGAGCTATGATGAGAGGGAAGAGAAATAGGAAAGAGGCGTGACAGATGAGTGACTATGAACAATATGCGGACGTCACCTTCGAACAGGTGGGTGACTCGTTTCAGGTAGCCTCGATGCACCCAGATCTTCGTTTACATGGGATTGGACGAAGTGCGGCCGTGTTTCGTTTAAAGGAAAAGAATCGTGTCATTAAAGTGTTTTTTCCAGGCTATGAACAAATCGCAACCGAAGAGGCAGCGATCTATGAAAAACTTAAGGGACTCCCTTACTTTCCGAAGTGCTATGAGTCCGGTGCGTCATATATTGTGATGGATTACATCGAAGGAAAGACGCTATTTGAGTGTCTGACGGAAGGTGTCTGGATTGACCCTTCTTATATCGAGGTAGTGGATGAAGCGCTTCGACAAGCACGATTATTAGGACTAACGCCATCGGATGTTCACTTGCGTAATATCATTTTGACACCGAACGGGCAGATTTTCTTGATTGATTTGGCACGTTTCAGACAAGGGCAACAAATCGATCATCAGTGGGAAGACTTGAAGCGGATGTATCGATTGTATCGCTATCGTTTCATGCCGAAACAATATGATGAGTCACTGCTGAATCGAATCGCTTACTTGTATCGTAAGTTCGTGAACGACCCGGATTCTTGAACCGGGTCGTTTTTCTTTCGCTTATTAGGGAACAGGAGTAATGTGTCTAAAGTTGAGGAAGCGAAAGGGGAATGATGTATGGCTCACCGGATTTATGCGAACGAACTTGAAATGCTCCACGAATGTGTAGAAACGTGCAACTACTGCCTGGAATCTTGTTTAGAAGAAAAAGATGTTCAGATGATGGTCGATTGTATCCGACTCGACCGCGAATGTGCCGCTGCCTGTGCGTTTCTTGCCGAGGCGATGACGCGTGACTCGGCATTCGTTCCTGAACTCGCGCGAGCGTGTGCGGTCATCTGTAAAGCATGCGCACAGGAGTGCGGGAAACATAAGCACGCACATTGCCAAGAATGCGCAAGAGTTTGTACTGAATGCGCCTCGATGTGTGACCGCTTAGCCGCATGATTTGAGTGACCGGTTGATGGGACCGGTCACTTTTTTCGTGTCTTTTGAAGAGGGGATTCGTATAATGAAAAAAACGAAAAGGTGGTATGGGGATGATTCGCAATTGTCGACGAGATGATCTTCAAATGATTTTACATATTTACAATGATGCGATTGTAAACAGTACGGCCGTCTATCACTATCAACCGGTGACACTCGAGAATCGAGTGGCATGGTATGAGGAGAAGAAAGAACAAGATTGTCCAATCATCGTATGGGTCGAGGATGACGTCGTCATGGGGTTTGCGACGTTCGGGCCATTCCGTCCGTGGCCAGCGTACCATTATACGGTCGAGCATTCAGTCTACGTGCATCCCGGTTACCGCGGGAAAGGCATTGGTAACAAACTGTTAAAAGAAATCATCCGTATCGCCGAAGTGAGAGGAGTGAAAACGGTGATTGGTGGAATCGACGCATCGAACGTGACGAGTATCCGTGCGCATGAAAAAGTTGGATTCGTTCATTCCGGTACGATTCGAAATGCCGGATATAAATTCGGCAAATGGCTCGATTTATCGTTTTATCAACTTGATTTAGAAGGTCCTGCATCGCCTACGGAAGAGTGAACGGTCTAGAAAGACTGAGCCACCATACGATATACTGGAACGAGTGAATCGAATGGAGGAAATGGAATGACTGAGTACCCGAATTGCCCTAAATGCCAATCATCTTATGTGTACGAGGATGGTCCGTTGCTCGTATGCCCGGAATGTGCATATGAATGGTCACCGCGTGAGGCGGCAGAAGCGGAAGCGGCGTCACAAATCAAAGATGCGAACGGAAATCCGCTTCAAGACGGAGATACCGTCACCGTGATTAAGGATTTAAAAGTGAAAGGGACCTCGCTTGTCGTCAAACAAGGAACGAAAGTGAAGGGGATTCGACTCGTGGAAGGTGACCATGACATCGACTGTAAAATCGAGGGACTTGGTGCGATGAAACTGAAGTCGGAGTTCGTGAAGAAAATCTAAAAAAGTGTTTCGGCGAGTTGCCGAAACACTTTTTGTATTACGAGAAGAACGGTTTGTACTCGCGACGTTCATGCATGACGGACACCCATTGAAGCGTCGTGAACTCTTCGAGTACCCATTCACCGTTGAAGCGTCCGAGGCCAGAGTTTTTCTCGCCTCCGAACGGCATGTGCGGTTCATCGTTGACCGACTGATCGTTGACGTGAATCATGCCAGTTTCGACTTTTCGTGCAAAATTGGTTGCACGGTAAACCGAGCCATGGACGGCACCGCTCAATCCGTACGGTAATTCGTTCGAAAGACGGACAGCCTCTTCGTCATCTTTAAACGAAAGGATGACCGCGACAGGACCGAATATTTCGTTTTTCGCGAGCGGCATGTCATTCGTGACGCCACTGAGGACGGTCGGTTCGAGGACGTTGCCGTCCGCTGTCCCGCCAGTATGAACGGTCGCACCGGCATCAACCGTTTTCTCGATTTGGTCTAAGATGCGATCGACTTGATCGTGGTCGATGAGCGGGCCGACTTGCGTATCTTTTTCATTCGGGTTACCTGCTTTCAACTGTTTAACGCGCTCGACATAACGATTCACGAACTCGTCATGAATCGATTCGGCGACGAGGATTCGGTTCGTCGACATACAGATTTGTCCTTGGTGGAAGAACTTGCTGTAGACGGCTGATTCGACGGCACGGTCGAGGTCGGCATCATCGAGAACGACAAACACGTTATTCCCACCGAGTTCAAGTGCTGTTTTCTTCAACAAACGACCTGCCTTTTCTGCAATCCCTTGACCGACCTCGGTCGAACCTGTGAACGAGATGAGGCGCGGGATTGGGTGTTCGACGATGGCGTCCCCGATTTCAGACCCTCGTCCGACGACAACGTTGAGCACACCTTTTGGAAGTCCTGCTTCTTCGAAGAGGGATGCGAATAGGAGACCACCCGTGACCGGTGTCGCAGTGGCCGGTTTGACGACGACCGTATTTCCGGTTGCAAGAGCTGTCACGATTGAACGGACAGCCAAGTGGAATGGGAAGTTCCATGGGCTGATGATGCCGATGACCCCAAGTGGTTTGCGATATACCCGGTTCTCTTTATTCGGCACAATCGATGGTTTGATGAGCCCATCCATACGGAAAGGGAATGTCGCGGCTTCTTTGATGATGGCCATTGATGCGGCGAACTCACTCTCTGCTTTGATGCGTGTACTACCGGACTCTTTCACGAGCCAATCGACGATAAAGTCTTTGTTGTCCATCGTCAGCTGGGCAAACTTCTCAATCAATTCACGGCGTGCTTGTGGAAGCATGTCGGCCCAGTCTGTCTGAGACGCTTTTGCTGCTTCATAAGCACGATTCAAGTCCTCTTCATCCGCTGATTGAATCGAGAAGAGAGTCTCGTTCGAGAATGGATTAACGTTGTCAATCGACTTCTCGCTTGAGCCATTTACCCACTCACCATTGATGTACATGTTCGTAAAATCTGTATGCATATTTGAACACTCCTTTATTTTTTCTTCACCATAAGAAGTATTCACTTGTTTTAGAAAAATAAACATGTCAATGTTTTGGATTTGGTAAACTTGAATCAAATAAATTCAACAAATTTAGGAGCAGACGATGAAAACTTTCTGTGTGAGTTTATTCCTCTTCGTGCCTTGGGCGTTTTTTGTGGCGGCAATGGATTATGTTTGGGGTTTTCCATTTGGATATTTAATTGTACCGATGATCATTTGGTGGGTAACGAAGCAATCTTTGAGACATTTACGAATACGCTTTGTATTAGCTTCTTTGCTTGGATCATATGGTGTGTCGGTTTATTTTGCCTACTTGTTTGAGAACGATTGGGGATACTTCTTCAAGCCGTTAAATCTAATGGGGATTGTTCATATGTGGTCGGTCGTGATATTGATTGGGACACTCGTGATTCTGATTAATCATGGTGGTCAAAAATCAAACGAGTCATCTAATAGACATTGAGAGTGGGATGCATGATATTTCCCTTTTTTGATGTTCGATTCTACTTCCTGTACAGTTAAGACGAAGAGAGGGGTTAGAAAGAGATATGAAACGTTATGAAGCGATTTTATTTGATATTGATGACACACTACTAGACTTTAAACAAAGTGAACATGTCGCCTTGGAACAGTTACTTGCATCCTTCAACGTGCGGATGACAGATGAGGTGAAGTCGCGGTATGTCGACATTAATAGCGGCCTATGGCGCGCATTTGAGCGCGGCGAAGTGGATCGTGAAGAAGTACTCATCGGTCGTCACACGAAACTGTTTGATTCGCTCGGACTCACGGTGGACGGTCCGCAGGTCGAACAGCAGTATCGGGACTACTTACATGCAGGCGTACACATGATTGAAGGCGCGTTAGAGATTGTCCAAACGCTGAGCGCGCACTATCCACTCTATATCGTCACAAACGGTGTGACAGAGACGCAATTCAAACGGCTAGAGTCATCGGGACTATTGCCGTACTTCCAAGACATCTTCGTATCGGATGCGACCGGCTCGCAAAAACCGATGAAACCGTTCTTTGACTACGTCTTCGACCGAATCCCGAATGTAGAGCCAGAGAAGGGCTTAATCATCGGCGACTCAGTCACGGCAGACATCGCCGGTGGGCGGATGTATGGTTTGGATACTTGCTGGTTCAATCCAAACGAAGTGGCCGCGACGATCGAGTCAACGTATGAGATTCGACATTTAAACGAGTTGAAATCGCTACTCTACGTTCAAGCTGGATTGAGTGAATGAGTTGGCAAACGGTTCGGGAGTTGAGCGAGTATTTCCGGATAAAGCGTGACGTCTTGTAGACGGTCAAGCTTTATCCAACGATAAATCAGGTGATCTCCTTCAGGTCCATAAAAGTCTCCGTCTTGGAGCGGGAGGTCACCGTCTACATAAAAGTACAGTCCAATCTCATGAAACGGCTGATTGTTGTACGTAAATAAGTTCTCATGCACGAAAGCGAACGTGGTATCAGTCACGTGCATGTTCAACTCTTCATGTAGTTCGCGTGCGAGGGCGGTTGCGGCTTCTTCACCGAGCGTGACGCGCCCCCCGGGTAATGCCCAAAAGTCATCTCGGATGTTTCGGTGAATCAATAAGTGACCGTCTTTCACAAAAATACCAGCAACGCGGTAATTGAAAACGCCGTGTTCAGTAGGAAATACGAGATCCATCTATATCACTTCCAATCATTGTAATCTGTTCTAGTATACCTGAAGGAGGGATCATATGTTTCAACCACATACGCAATATCGAGATGAAGATTTTCGTGACGTGACACTCCGTGACGAAGTGTTGTCACACGTCACGTTCGAGAACTGTCGCTTCACATACGTCGATGCGACGGAACTACAGACGGAACGCTGTCAGTTCATCAACTGCGACTTCACGGATTCAAAATGGAATGCGTCCCGTCATGTCGGGAGTTCATTTTTAAACTGTCAATTCCATGGTGCCAATTTGTTCACGAGTGAGTTTGAGCAATGTAAAATGACGGGATCTTCCTTTGAGGAGAGTCAGTTTGAAGGCGTCCGGGTAACGGAAGGGGATTGGTCATTCGTCAACCTTCGTCACGTGTCGCTCAAGAAGATGGATTGGTCCCACGTTCGTTTGGTCGAGGCGGACCTGTATGGAACGGACTTGACCGAGACGGTCTGGCATCAGGCGGACTTGTCACGGGCGACACTTCAACATGCGGTGTGCCGTGGTGCCGACTTCAAAGGAGCACTCGTCGACGG
The DNA here is from genome assembly GCF_018617075.1 of Exiguobacterium sp. s123. GTDB lineage: Bacteria > Bacillota > Bacilli > Exiguobacteriales > Exiguobacteriaceae > Exiguobacterium > Exiguobacterium profundum. The sequence continues at coordinate 51,900 of NZ_JACSJL010000005.1, forward strand.
GGTTGATTTTTCGAACGTGACGTTACAACAAACAAAACTAGACGCGATGCAGGCGATTCAAGTCGCGCGCTCATTGGGGGCGATTGTAGAATGAAACCAGAACAAATCATTGAGCAATTGACTGCGTTCGCAAAAGAACGTGAACACATTCGAACGGTCGTCTTGAACGGCTCACTCGTCAATCCGAACATCCGACCAGACCCGTACCAGGATGTCGACCTTGCCTTTTATGTGGAAGACGTCCGAGCGGTTGCGGCCGATCGCTCATGGATTGACACGTTTGGAGAGGTCTTGATCATGCAGACACCTGAAACGACTGATTCCGAACGACATATAACGTTTTTAGTGCAATATGTGGACGGACATCGGATTGATTTGACGATTCGAAGTGTGGATCAACTTGAAACCATGCTCGAAGCCGACTCGCTCAGTCAAATAATCTTTGACCGAGATCATCATCCGGTCGTCACGCCGTCAGACATGTCGTATCGTGTGAAACGTCCGTCTGCTGACGAGTATGCGGCATGTTGGAATGAGTTTTGGTGGGTGTCACTTTATGTTGTCAAAGGAATCAAGCGACACCAGGTGTTATACGCGCTCGACCACCTCGATATCATGCGGAATATGCTCCGTCAGATGATGGAGTGGAACATTGGCTATGCGACGGAATTCTCCGTGAATCTTGGGAAGTCCGGTGACGGAATCCGCGACCACTTGCCGGAAGAGTTATGGGAGATGCTCACGGCAACATACGCTTCAGCTGAGTTGAGTGCCATTGAAGACACACATGACCGCCTGCAATCACTCTTCTTCTTTTGCGCGCAGCGTGTCGCGGAACAAGGTGATTTCGTCTTCCGGGAAGAAGAAGCCAGACGCGTCCGTGCCGCATGTGCTACACTTCGACATTCGAACGATTAATGAGGCCGAGAGCCGGGAAACGCTCCTTATAGAGAAAGGAGCGTTTTTTCATGAACCCATATACGACATTTATTGCTCTTCTAGTCGGAAGTCTTGTCCTCTTTGTCGGCATTCGTTTAAAGAAATGGCCAATCATTTTGGTTGCGATGCTTCCCCTTGGTCTCGTCGCATTTAATATGTTCTTACTCATCACGGGGCGCTAGGACATGTTCACTTGTCTTTTCGATACATCGATTTGATGAAGAAGGCACTCGGTAACAAAATACCGATGGCGCCTTCGATGATGGCGAATAATCGGGTCAAACCAATCGGCAACAAATCACCAAATCCGATTGATAATAAAGTGACCCCGCTGAAATACAGGAGGTTTTCCCAAGTCGGTTCAACGGCATTCATGGATTCGAGTGAAGTCACAAGAATGACTGAATCACGAGACAAAGCATAATAAATCAATGTGAATCCTAACATGACACCAAGTAGGCTAACGAACAACTGAGCGAACAATCTCCCATCAAATCCTGTTTGCTTGTACGTTTTACGTTTGAAAAACCAAAACACGTTCAAACTGATGAAGAGTAACGCAATGGTTAATAAAATCGTATTCAATCCGGACACATCCTTTTCATGTAAATGAGTTCATTTATCCATTCCCTAAGCAATGAATGAAAAACAGAATCGGAAAAGGTTTGCAATTGATGAAAAGATTGATAGAATGTGGTCGAAGACGACTGAATTTCATAATGTTTGCCACTAGGGGAGTCGCGTCACGCGGCTGAGATGGACATGGTCCAGACCCTTCGAACCTGATCTAGTTCACGCTAGCGTAGGGAAGTGGGCGATACGACTCATATGGCTTTTACCTAGATATGACTGTTCGAGACGCCGCTTCCGTTATGGGAGGCGGCGTCTTTTTTATCAGTTTATAAGGGGGAGTTATTATGAAATTTACAGATCACTTACGTCAAGAGGCGGATGGATTGTTTGAGGCAAGCTTTCATCACCCATTTGTTTGTTCACTCGGAGAAGGGACGCTCGATGAGAAGAAATTCAGACATTACGTCATGCAAGACTCATACTATTTGAATCAGTTTTCAAAAGTGCAGGCCAAAGGGGCAACCCTCGCTCCGACGATGGAACTATCGAGCCGCTTTTTGACGCATGCGCTACACACGATTGAGGCGGAACTCTCCCTTCATCGAGAGTTCTTTACGATGCTCAACGTGACGGATGTCGAATTGGCGACATTTGAGCCAGCACCGACCGCTTATGCATATGCCCTTCATATGCAACAGGCAGGACCGACTCTCGGGGACGTATTGGCGTCAATCCTTCCGTGTTATTGGGTGTATTACGAGATTGGAGAACGTCTTAAAGACAAGCGTCCTGATCATCCGATTTATTCGGCTTGGATTGCGACGTATGGTTCGGAGTGGTTCCGTGAGCTGGTGGAAGAGCAAATTGATCGGTTGGATGAACTGGCTGGTCAAGCGACAGAAGAAGAGCGCGTGCGCTATACGAAACTATTCTTGAAGAGTTGCTATTACGAAGTCGCTTTTTGGGAAATGGCTTGGACGCTTGAGTCGTGGTCATTGTCGCAGGAGGTCAACCAATGAGACATGAGATTTGGAATGAGATTCGACAGCAGGCGCCATTGATTCACAATATCACGAACACGGTCGTGGCGAACTTTTCGGCGAATGGATTGCTCGCCATCGGCGCCTCTCCTGTCATGGCGGATGCAATCGAAGAAGTAGCGGAGATGACATTCGTGAGCGATGCGCTCGTACTTAACATCGGTACACTTGGAACGATGACGGAAGCGACGATGATTCGCGCAGGTCAGGCTGCGAACGAAGCGGGATGCCCGATTATACTCGACCCGGTCGGTGTCGGAGCGACGTCATTTCGACGAGATGTGGTCGAACGCATTTTGCGTCATGTTCGTGTATCGGTCATTCGAGGGAATGCAGGAGAGATTGCGACATTGATTGGCGTCGATTGGGCGGCTCGTGGTGTCGATGCTGGTGACGGTGCATGCGAGCCTCGACAATTGGCGCTTGAAGCAGCGAGACGATACGGATGTGTCGTGGCCGTGACTGGAAAAGAAGATATGGTAAGCGACGGGAACGTCGTTATGGAAATACATGGCGGGACGAAACGCATGACCGAGACGACCGGTACAGGATGTTTACTTAGTGCAGTGGTAGGGGCTTGCTTAGCAGTCGAAAAGAACACCCTTAAAGCGACGGTGACCGCCATGTCAGGCTACGCCTATTGCGGTGAGTTGGCGAGTGAACGGGCGGAAGGACCGGGAGACTTCCCGATTCACTTTTTAAATGCGCTCCATCAATTGGCACAGCATACCATTCCGACGAATCGAATTGAGGTGTCGACATCATGAGACCGCAAGTATTGACGATTGCAGGATCTGACTCAGGAGGAGGGGCCGGTATTCAAGCCGATCTTAAAACGTTTCAAGAGCTCGGTGTGTTCGGGACGAGTGTGTTGACTGCGATTACCGCTCAAAACACACTTGGGGTCCATGGAATCGAGGCGATTTCCACGGAAATGATTATCCGACAAATTGATGCGGTAGCGGATGATTTTAACATCACCGCCTGTAAAACCGGGATGTTGGTGGACGCTGAACGAATTGAAGCGGTAGCGAAGGGGCTCGAACGATATCGTTTCGAACATGTAGTAGTCGATCCGGTCATGGTGGCGAAAGGTGGCGCTTCCTTGTTGCAAGTTAGTGCAGTCGAAGCACTGCGCACGAAGCTGCTACCACAGGCGACCATCGTGACCCCAAATATTCCTGAAGCAGAAGTGCTGGCAGGAATGGAAATTCGAACCGAGGCAGACCGTATGAAAGCCGCACAGGCGATTCGAGCACTTGGTGTCGATACCGTCATTATCAAAGGTGGGCATACGGATGATGTGGAAGCCGTTGATTTGATTATGAGCGAGACTGAAACGTTCTGTGTAAAAGCACCTCGAATCCAAACGAAAGATACGCACGGGACGGGATGTACGTTTTCTGCCGCATTGACGGCCGAACTAGCGTATGGGAAGACACTACGCCAAGCCGTCGTAGATGCGAAGCAGTTTATTCATCAGGCGATTGCACATGGACTATCGCTTGGACAGGGGCATGGACCGACGAATCATTGGGGACATCGTTTAGCGAAAGAAGAGGTGATTACCGTTGACGTCATGTACGAAACAAGCGCTCGCTAAGCAGCTTCGCCTTTACTTTGTGTGTGGAACGACGGACACATCTGATTTGGTAGCGACCGTCAAAACGGCTCTTCGATGTGGTGTGACATGTTTTCAATTTCGCGAAAAAGGTAAAGATTCATTGTATGGAGATGAAAAAGAAGCAATGGCAAGGACGCTCCACCGTCTGTGTCGAGAAATGGGTGTTCCGTTCATCATCAATGACGACGTCGACTTGGCGCTCGCGATTGACGCGGATGGCATTCACGTCGGACAAGACGACTTACCTGCCAAACAGGTTCGAGAACGGCTAGGACCAGATAAATGGTTGGGGGTGTCTGTCCATACGATGGAGGAAGTCAGAACGGCTCTTCCATTTGCAGATTATGTCGGCATTGGTCCGATTCATGAGACGCAAAGTAAACTGGATGCAGGACATGTGCGTGGCACGGAACTGATTCAACAAGTTCGCCATCACTATCCACTGCTTCCGATTGTGGGGATCGGAGGTATTCGTCCAGAGCATGTGCCTTCAATCATTCGTGACGGGGCAGACGGCGTTGCCGTCATTTCTGCCATTGCTTCTGCACCGGATGTAGCAACGGCTACCCGGCGTTTCGCTTGTCTCTGAATTCATTTTTGAGGAGGAAGACAGATGAACGTATTTGTAATCGGTGCAAACGGTCAAATTGGCCATCAATTGGTGGAGAAGTTACACAAGGAAGGAAAGCATCACGTCACGGCGATGGTGCGTAAAGAAGAACAACTCGAGGATTTTAAGTCAAAAGGGTACAATGCGGTACTCGGTGACCTCGAAGGTTCAGTAGATGATTTGCAAAAAGCGATTGATGGAATGGATGTTATCGTATTCGCGGCAGGTTCTGGTGGAAGTACTGGAGCAGACAAGACACTCTTGATCGACCTAGACGGTGCAGCGAAGAGTATCGAAGCAGCACAAGCGAACGGGAACATCAAACACTTCGTCATGGTCAGTGCCTTGAAAGCGGAGGATCGCTCAGCTTGGCCAGATTCGATGAAGCCGTACTACGTAGCGAAGCATCATGCAGATCGTTTACTCGAACAGAGTGGACTCACGTACACGATTGTTCGTCCGGGTGCATTGACAGATGATGCGGGAACGGGCAAAGTGAACACGAAATTCGAGGGAAGTGGAGAGATTCCACGCGAAGACGTCGCATCATTCTTGGTGCATGTCCTTCATAACCATTCAAACATGCAGAACAAAGCAATTGATTTGATCAAAGGGGATACCCCAATCGAAGAAACGCTATAAGTGTGTGACATCAAAAACGGGATGAGAAAACCATCCCGTTTTTTGTCGCGTTAAAGAGGGAAAAGAACGCAGGATAACGAAATAGAAGAATACGAACAGGTGAGGAGGTTCCGCATGACCGAGATGTTCATTTATCTGGCGGTCTATTTGTTGCCGTCATTTTTACTCGGCTTTTTAGCACTCGATGTCTTTCAACGAAATCCGAATAAAGTCGAGCATCGTTTGCTGAGCCTGTTTGTGTTCGGTTATTCGATGCTCTTCTTGGCTGAATTTGTCCGCCATCTATCGCCGATTGAATACAGTCCGGCACTCATTGCCTATTGGTTTGGGAACGCTGGGATTTTCATTTTTATCTTCTCTGTTCATTTCATATTAAGTATCACAGGCGTCGGCGCAAAGGCACCGAAGTGGTTGTATCCATGGGTCGTCTATTTACCATTGATTCCTGTTGTGTTGACGTATGTCCGTCAGGAGAATATCATCAACAGTCAACAGTTTGAACAAGTAGGCATTTGGATTTATCCTGAGTTCAACTCATCGTATTTAACTACGTTGACCGTCGGAAACATTTTTCACATCTTGATTATTGGTCTCATTTTTTATGCATTGAAGCGTGCGGAACGAAGAGAACACCAACGCGTATTGCGCATGCTTTTTTGGACTGCAAATGCCGTACTAATATGGGATATTGTATTCGGCTACTTTCAATTTCGTGGGTTGATCCCACCCTATTCATACATGTATGGGGGGCTTGTTTGGGCGGTAGCATTGGTAGTTGCAATGAATCGTTTAGACTTCTTAACCTCTTATGTAAAACGATATGGAACACTTTATAATTTAAATCCATCCGCCATCTTGTTGATTGACCCGGATGGGAGGGTGGAAAGTACGAATCCGGCCGCACGCACGCTATTTCACACTGTCCGTGTCGTGAATGAACGGTTTATCGATTTGTTGCCAGAAAAGAAAAAAGCAGAATGGGTGGAACACTATCACCAACATGTTCGGACACGTAAAAAGTTTATAGAATTCGAAACGAAGATTATGACGAAATCTGGGCAAGAGCTTTACGTTGTCATTGATGGGGATTTTGTCGATATCGACCGCACGATTCACGGGATGATTATCATTCGGGATGTCCACTCGTTTAAAGAGGCCGAGCAAACAATCCGATTCTTTGCCTATCATGACCCACTGACGAAGTTGGCGAACCGACGTGCATTTTATGAACGCGCAGACCAGGCGTTGCTTAGTTCCTCGATGCTGTCTTTATTGATTATTGATTTGGACGGTTTTAAAGCAGTCAATGATACGTACGGTCACCAGATTGGAGATTATTTCTTAACTCATTTGGGTGGATTGCTGGAAGCGTCGACACGAGACGTTGGCTTGGCCTCTCGTGTTGGCGGGGATGAGTTTTATATTTATTTAGTGGATTTAACAGAATCGGAAGTGCTTGCATTTATTCACGAACTTCAGATGACGTTAAATCAAAACCCTTACCACACGTCCGATGTGACGATTCCAATCCGTGCGAGTATTGGGGTCAGTCATGCTCCCGACCAAGGAACAAATTTAGACACGTTGATCCATAAAGCGGATCAAGCGATGTATCAGATCAAGCAAGATGGAAAAAATGATTACGCCATCTATGACGAGGCGTTACATGGTCCGAAATAAAGGGAAAATAGTAGTGTTTGATTATGGAGAGGAGGATGCAACATGTCAGAAAGACCATTAGTAACGATGCGCGCCGAAGGAGAAGCCGGAGGCGTTAAGACGACTGTGCGTGTAGGCGATCACACCCCATTTATCGTGGATGAGCCAGAACGACTCGGTGGGACGAACAAGGGACCGAATCCACTCGAGTATCTTCTCGGTGCCCAGTCGTCCTGTACGACCATCATGATTGCCTATGCCGCCCAGGATTTGAACTTTGAGTATGAAGGGGTCGAGTTTGTAACAGAAGGGACGCTCGATCCTCGAGGATTCCAAGGGATGGAAGGTGTCCGAACTTACTTTGAGTCGACACATATGAAAATCGTATTGGATACGACCGAATCGGATGAGCGAATCGAAGCATTAAGGAAGGCTGTCGAGGCACGTTGTCCAATTCATAATCTCATGCATGCAGCAGACGTAGCTATGACGGCAGAATGGACTCGAAAATTAGGATGAGGGCAACCTCATCTTTTTTACATAGAAATCGAGAAAAGAGTACGGAGGGAAGACGAATGCATCACCGACCGATGACGCGTGAATGGGCAGGTCAAATTCAAGAATGGACGTACGGAGCTCCTTATGACTTTTATAATCAACCGCCTTCTGAAGAGGGAGTCGCCGAGTTGATGACGTATCAGGCGATTGTAGAGGAGCATGAGCTGATTGGATTTTATTGCATCGGTTCCCCGGCTCAAGTGCCCAATTCGACATATCCATATTCGTCAGATTTCACAGACATCGGATTGGGGATGCGACCTGATTTGACGGGGCAAGGATATGGAAAATCGTTTGTGACATACGTCATGGAGAGAGCGATGGAACGGAGAAAACCGCTTCGCTTGACTGTCGCCTCCTTCAACGAACGAGCGATTCATCTATACGAAACGGTTGGATTTCGTACTATCACATCGTTCGAGCGAAATGAGATTCCGTTTCAAGTGATGGTACGCGATTAACCATATTTTTTCTGATGTGCCTTTTTACGTCGCAAATAATCCTCATCGGCACGAAGTTGATCCCAATACGTTTTGAAGATGCGGGCAGACTCTGCCTTCTCTTCGTCGATTTCGCGCTCATGGATGTCACCATCTTCTTTATATTTACGACCGCCTTTATAATTGGCATAGCGTCGGGCTCGTGTGTAACCCATTTGGATGAACTTTCGGGACATGTCCATCCCGACGAAATCGTCGTTCGCACGATACGCTTCAAACAATTCCATGATTTCTTCGGCAGATTGCTTCGCAATCTCGGGCGTCTTGAATCGCCAATGAGGCAAAATTTCACTTTTATACGGTTCGACAAGTAGCACACCTTGTTCGCCACGACCGACCCGGTACAGTTCGGGTTGTTTTCGGAAGTCGATTTCATCAAAATTTAAATCATAGTCAAATGGCATGTTCATTCCTCCTCGCCTAACGTTTCCCATTAGGTCGGTCGAGGAAACAACTTGAAGGAAAAGGATGGGTTGATATGATCAAGATGGAGACAGAACGGTTGGTCTTAAGAGCATTTACATTAGAGGATGCAGAGGATATGTATCATTATGCAAAAGATGAGCGAGTCGGACCGATGGCCGGTTGGGCACCTCATGAATCGATTGAAGAAACAAGGGACGTCATTCAACTGTTTATCGAGGAAGCAGATGTATGGGCTATCGTCTTGAAAGAGACCGGGCAAGTGATCGGTAGCATCGGATTACACGACCGAAGACCAGACCCGTCGATTCAACATGATGCACAGCGTGAGATTGGTTATGTGCTCAGTCCAGATTTTTGGGGAAATGGTTACGTGCCAGAAGCCGTTCAGGCGATGATTCGATTCGGATTTGAAGCGTTAGGACTAGAACGGATTTGGTGCGGATACTTCAGCTTCAATGACCAATCGCGACGCGTCGTTGAGAAGTGTGGGTTCACTTATGCGTTCACGAAAACACAAGAATTGACCCGACTCGACGGACGAACGGTAGAAAACCTCGTCCATGTCCAATTAAATCCGACGTCCTCTACACATTGAAGCATGATTTCAATGTGTTTTTTCATGAAATCATAAAAATCCCTTGATATGTAACCGGTTACACATTAAGATGTTTTTGTAAGCGTTTCCAGAACGGAGGATGTCAAATGGCGACCATCAAACAAGTAGCAAAACATGCGAACGTCTCAGTGGCGACCGTATCACGCGTCATGAATAAAAGCGGATATGTGAGCGAAGAGGCGAAAGAAGCAGTCGAAAAGGCGATTGCGGAACTGAATTACGCGCCCAACCGAGTCGCACGTTCGCTCTATAAAAAATCGTCGAATTTGATTGGACTCATCATGCCTGATATCACGAACCCGTTCTTTCCACAGCTGGCTCGGGCGATTGAGGATGTCGCCAATCAACATGGGTATCAAGTCGTCTTGTGCAATACAGACGAACAACTTGAAAAAGAACAGACGTATTTAGTCGCCTTGCAAACGATGCACGTCGATGGCCTGATTATCACCACAAATCATTCGCACAATCCGAATTACGAGACGTTGGATTTACCGATGGTCGCACTAGACCGAATCGTAAAAGCGGGGATCGACGCCGTTGTATCAGATGGATATGAGGGTGGAAAGTTGGCGGCCGACACGCTGTTACAACATGGTGCGACACGACTGGCACACATTGCCGGACCGGATCATCTCAAGACGGTCAAACGTCGAACTGAAGGATTTGTCGAAGTAGCGGGAGAGAAGCTCGTCGGAATGACCGAGTCCACGTTCACGTTCAAAGACGCCTTGAAAGCGTCTCAAGAACTGTTCGATCATGCGTGGCCGTTCGATGGCATCTTTGCAGCGAACGATGTGATTGCAGCCGCCGTATTACAGGAAGCAGTCCGTCGAGACATTCGTGTCCCAGAAGAGCTACAGGTCATCGGATATGACGGAATCGAATTAGGCGAGATGACGTCTCCGCCGCTGACGACCATCGTCCAGCCAATCTATGAGATGGGACGACTCGCGACCGAGCGATTGCTCGATTTGATTGAGAAGAAAGACACACGACCGAGAGAAATGCTGTTACCGGTCACGTTACTTGAACGACACACGACAAAGCGGAAGGAGAGATAAAGAATGAAACGCATTGTTGTCATTGGCAGTATATCGATGGACCTTGTCGTCACGTCCGACAAACGTCCACAAGCTGGAGAAACGGTTATCGGTGAATCGTTCCGTACCGTTCCAGGGGGGAAAGGTGCGAACCAGGCAGTCGCTGCTTCCAAGTTAGGCGGCACTGTACAGATGGTCGGTTGCGTGGGAAGTGATCCGTTCGGACAACAGGTGGTTGAAAACTTCAAACGACACGATGTCGATGTCACACATGTTCAAATCATACGGGATGAAGTGACGGGTACGGCCCATATCGTATTGGCTGAGGAAGATAATTCGATCGTCGTCGTCCAATCGGCGAACAAACGAGTCGTTTTCACGGATGAGGAACTCGAACACCTTCTTGACGAGCAGGCATTCGTGCTCCTCCAACTCGAAATTCCAATCGAGACGGTAAAGCAAGTGACCTCTTACTGTAAAGCGAAAGGAATCCCAGTGCTGCTCAATCCGGCACCTTCTCAGCCGCTTCCACCAGAAGTGATTGAAAACGTCACATACTTGACGCCGAACGAACATGAGTGCCGTGACTTATTCAACGGAATATCCGTAGATGATGTTCTCAAACGCTATCCGAACAAGTTACTCGTCACGGAAGGCGTCCATGGTGTTCGATTCCACGACGGACGAGACGTGCGGCATGTGCCAGCCATCCGAGCAAACGTCGTCGACACAACAGGAGCTGGTGACACGTTCAACGGTGCGCTCGCTGTCTCCCTCATCGAACAAGATGATTTGGAGACGGCCGTACGGTTTGCCGTGGTCGCATCCGGCATGAGCGTCGAAGGCTTTGGGGCACAAGGTGGTATGCCGACACGGCAAGACGTACAACAACGATTGGAGCGCGTGTGATGAAAAAACAAGGAATTTTGAATAGTCATCTAGCAAAGGTCTTTGCCGACCTCGGGCATACGGATCGCGTCGTCATCGCCGATTGCGGGTTACCGATTCCAGACGGGGTCAAGCGGGTCGACCTCAGTCTCCGCATCGGCGACCCTTCCTTTCTTGAGGTGCTCGATGTCGTCGAATCGGATTTGGTCGTCGAGCGCATCACAATTGCCGAGGAAATCCTCACACATAATCCGACGATTGCGGATTCACTGAAAGAACGATACGCGAGCATCGACATGTGTTCACATGAAGACTTCAAACGAGAGGTCGCAAAAGCGAAAGTGGTCATTCGAACTGGAGAAGCGACACCTTACGCCAACGTCATCTTACACGCCGGGGTCATTTTTTAAGGGGGGATTCGATGCATATTCAGTTGAAAGGCATCCATAAGTCGTTCGGACCAGTCTCCGTCTTAAAAGGAGTCGATTTCGAACTGTTGCCTGGAGAAATTCATGCGCTTATGGGCGAGAACGGGGCCGGAAAGTCGACATTGATGAAGGTGATGACCGGTCTGCATGCGCAGGATGAAGGTGAGATTCTCATCGACGGCGCGAAACGTCAATTCAAGCACCCAAAAGAAGCGGAGCAAGAAGGCATCGCCTTCATCCATCAGGAGCTCAATATCTTACCGGAGATGACGGTGACAGAAAACTTATTTTTGGGTCGAGAGCTGACAGGACCGTTCGGGATGGTCAAACAGCAGGAGATGACAAGACGTGCTCGAGAATACTTGGCTGAATTGAACGTTTTCATGGATGTCGATGAAGTGGCACGCAACTTATCGGTCGGTCAGCAACAGATGATTGAGATTGCCAAGGCGCTCATGACAGATGCGAAGGTCATCGTCATGGATGAACCGACAGCCGCCTTGACGGATCGCGAAATCCAGGCGCTCTTCGCCGTGTCTCGTGCCTTACGAGATCAAGGCGTGTCCATCATCTATATCTCACACCGAATGGAAGAGATTTTTGACTTATGCGACCGAATCACGGTACTTCGGGATGGACAATCCATTTCGACTCGTACGATTCAGGACACCTCATTTGAGGAAACGGTGCGCGATATGGTCGGTCGCGAGATTGGGGAACGCTATCCGACACGTACCGCTACACTTGGGGACGTCGTACTCGAGGTGGATGATTTAATCGGTAACCGGTTCCACAATGTATCGTTCAACGTCCGTGCCGGAGAAATCGTCGGGTTTTCCGGATTGATGGGAGCGGGACGAACCGAGGTGATGCGTGCCTTATTCGGAGCAGACACCCACAAAGGGGGAGTCATCAAACTGAACGGGAAACCGATTCGAATCAAAACTCCGGCCGACGCCATCAAGCACGGCATCGCATTTTTGACAGAGGACCGAAAAGGGGAAGGCTTACTCCTCGATTTCTCGCTAAGAGAAAACCTGTCGCTCCCGACACTCGATAAACGAGCAAAAGGGTCTGTCATCTCGAAACAACAGGAGGAGACGTTCGCCGAGACATACTTACAAAAATTGCGGGTCAAACATCATTCGATGGAACAAAAAGTGAAGTCGTTGTCTGGTGGGAATCAACAGAAGATTGTGCTCGGCAAATGGTTAGGTGTCGAACCAGACGTCTTGATTTTGGATGAGCCGACCCGAGGCGTCGACGTCGGTGCCAAGAAAGAGATTTACAACATCATGAGCGATCTCGCGGAATCAGGCGTCGCCATCATCATGGTCTCTTCTGATTTACCGGAAGTACTCGGGATGAGCGATCGGATTGTCGTCATGCGAGAAGGTGTGGTGACCGGGACGCTCACGAAAGATGAGGCGACACAGGAAAAAGTAATGACGTATGCGACAGGAGGGCAATGATATGGAATTGAAAGCAACGACCGGACTGAAGCGCCCGGGTCGACTCGGATGGGGGCAAAAACTAGGACCGCTGTTTGGTCTGCTCGTCATTGTTGTCGTCGTGACGGCGCTCGAACCAGGATTTTTATCATTAAATAATATCTTTAACGTACTCCGCCAAGTGTCGATCAATGCCTTGATTGCCTTCGGGATGACGTTTGTCATCTTGACAGGGGGAATCGATTTATCGGTCGGGTCGATTTTGGCGCTCGCTTCTGCACTAGTGGCAGGCATGATGGTGGACGGTCAACATGCGGTTATGGCCGTCGCACTCGGCTTGATTGCAGGTGCCGTTCTCGGGGCCTTTAACGGGGCGGTCATCACGTACGGGAAAGTGGCACCGTTCATCGCGACATTGGCTACGATGACCATTTATCGGGGCTTGACGCTCGTCTATACAGACGGACGACCGATTACGGGTCTCGGAAATTCCGGTTGGTTCGAGATGCTCGGACGCGGCTATTTCTGGATCATTCCAGTACCGGCATTGACGATGCTACTCGCATTCGGTGTCCTGTATTTCATCTTGAAGAAGACGACATTTGGTCGTCACACGTACGCGATCGGTGGAAATGAAGAAGCGGCGAAATTAATGGGGATTGGCGTCAATAAAGTCAAAATCATGATCTACTCCCTATCGGGTATGCTTGCGGCACTCGCAGGCATCATCTTGACATCGCGCCTTAATTCCGCACAACCGACGGCAGGAACGTCATACGAACTCGATGCCATCGCAGCGGTCGTTCTCGGGGGAACGAGCCTAGCGGGTGGTCGAGGTTGGATTGTCGGGACGTTGATCGGGGCGCTGATCATCGGAACGCTCAACAACGGATTGAACCTTCTCGGCGTATCATCTTTCTTCCAACTCGTCGTAAAAGGTGCAGTTATATTGTTTGCAGTATTGCTTGATCGTCGACAAAACGCGTAACACACGAAAGGGGAAAACGGAACATGAAAAAATGGACAGCTTGGCTACTCGCACTGACAATGGTACTGATGGCAGCTTGCTCGACTGAACAACCGGGGTCATCTTCTGAGACGGAAACGAAAGATGGGGATTATGAGATCGGATTATCTATCTCGACATTGAACAACCCGTTCTTCGTCGCATTGAAAGAAGGCGCGGAAGAACAGGCGAACGAAATGGATGCGACGTTGACGGTAGCGGACGCGCAAAACGATGCCGCGAAACAAGTGAACGACGTCGAAGACATGATTCAAAAGGGGATGGATTTGATTCTCATCAACCCGACAGATTCAGAAGCGGTCGGTGCAGCGGTACAAGCAGCGAACGATGCAGGCATTCCTGTCATCACGGTAGACCGTAACGCTGAAACAGGGGACGTCGTCGCCCACGTGGCATCAGATAACGTCGCAGGTGGACAGCTGGCGGGTGACTACATGGTCGAACTCGTAGGCGAAGGGCAAAAAGTCGTCGAGCTCGAGGGGATTCCAGGAGCGTCTGCGACACGTGACCGCGGACAAGGATTCAACGAAGCCATCGATGGGAAATTGGAAGTCGTGGCAAAACAATCGGCAAACTTTGACCGTGCAGAAGGATTGACGGTCATGGAGAACATCCTACAGGACAATAAAGACATCGTCGCTGTATTCGCACATAACGATGAGATGGCACTCGGTGCCGTTCAAGCACTCGAAGCGGCTGGAATGAGTGACGTGAAAGTCATCGGATTCGATGCGACAGATGATGCCGTCAAAGCGGTCGAAGGTGGGACGATGGCAGCAACGGTTGCCCAAAAACCAGCTGAGATTGGGAAGTTGGGTGTAGAAGCGGCCATCAACCACTTGAAAGGTGAAACGGTGGAAGAGAACATCCCGGTCGAACTCGAATTAATCAAATAAGTAAGAAGAAACCTCACGATGCCTTGATTTCGGGTAGAGCTCGTGAGGTCATTTTTATTTATATGGGGAAATGAGAAGTTCTGTATCGTTGTTCATATGTTTGAAATAGCTTGCTGTATCACGACGAGTTGGTTCGGAAATGATATTAGTATCTGTACCAACTGGATGAATGACACAATCCTTTTGCTGAACATTTGTGATCATGAAAGTGTTAGTGTCTAAATCTTGTATTTTTAGTTGACTGTAAACTCTTTCAAGCATTGATTGTTTCGTTCCATTTCTGTTTAGGAAATAAACGAATGAATTGTTTAGCATTCGAATTGTTCGGAAGTGGCCATAGTCTTTTTCCATCACCGCTAGGTAATAATAGAATCTACATCGAATGTCCTCTCTTCAAATAGAATTTCTCATCATCTCGCCAAACATCGGACTATCCCTGTCTAATCCAAAAAGAGACAGCCGATTCCGGCTATCTCTTTACAATATAGGACGAAGCAATGCGCGAACGGGGCTTCCATCCCCTTCGACGATTGGGAGAGGAACGGCATTCAAGTCATAATCTCCCGGTAAGATATTGTCTAAAACGAGTCCTTCTAGGATATGCACACCATTTTGTGCTAACGCGTGATGGCCGCTCATCTCTTTACTGTCAATCGCATCAACGGACGGTAAGTCGAGTCCGATCAAGAAGATTCCGAGTTCTCCGAGACGATCGGCAAGAGCGGGTGTCAGTTCAGGAATCGTCTCTGGGAAGACGCTCTTATCGGACCAACCATCCGTTTTTAAGATGAGGCGTTCGACCCCGGTCAAGTCATGACCATCCAAATCAGATGCTTCAATCTTTGCCTTATGCGGTAGATGAATCACACGGGCTGGTCCGATATATACGGACGGATCGAGGTCGATCACGCGCTTCCCATGGTCGTCAAAATGAAACGGTGCATCGATGTGGGTCCCGAGATGTAAACTCAATGTCATCTTCCCGACATTGACCGAACCACTCTCTGCCATCGGCCACGCGATTTCATATGAAAATTTTGTATCTCCCGGCCATGTCGCAACATCGGCATGAAGTGGCTGTGATACATCAATCCAAGTCATTTTGTTCAGCTCCTCTTATAGTGATGTCCGGACCGTCCACAGTTCTGGGAAGAAGCGATGATCGAGCACGCGACGTAAGTAGTTCACGCCAGACGAACCACCTGTCCCCATCTTCTGTCCGATAATGCGTTCCACGGTGCTCATATGGTTAAAGCGCCACATCTGTTGCTGACTCCCGATATCGAGTAGCTTTTCACCGAGCTCATATAAGTCCCAATACGTGTCGACGTCTCGATAGACTTCGACCCATGCCTTCTCGACACTTTCATTCCATTCCCAATCCTGGGTGACATCACGTTCGAGCACGCTCGCATCAATCGATAGACCCCGACGATGCATTTCGCGGACGGTCACATCGTAAATACTAGGAGCTTGTAGCGAGCCTTCGAGCAATGGATACAGTTTTTTATCGTGCGCGTAAACACTGAGCGTCCGTGCGTTTTTGAAGCCGAGCGCGAATTCGATTTGTCGGTTTTGGTAAGATTGAAAACCAGAGGACGAGCCGAGTTGGTCTCGGAACTCTAAATACTCGGCCGGCGTCAACGTCGCGAGAACGCCCCATGACT
Source organism: Exiguobacterium sp. s123 (assembly GCF_018617075.1). Lineage (GTDB taxonomy): Bacteria > Bacillota > Bacilli > Exiguobacteriales > Exiguobacteriaceae > Exiguobacterium > Exiguobacterium profundum. The sequence goes on from NZ_JACSJL010000005.1 coordinate 68,487, forward strand.
GGATGAGTTGTTGCTGAATCTTCGAGACGCGGGCGAGCATCTTGAACGAACGCTCGAGCTCCCCGTTTGTGATGGCCGTCGTGGCTGCTGTCAATTCATGCAAGATGAGCTTCATCCACAACTCGCTCGTCTGGTGGATGATGATGAACAGCATCTCATCGTGATGGTCGGAAAGGCGATGCTGACTCGATAAAATCGGGTCGAGCTGGAGATAGTCCCCGTACGACATGTCTTTTGAGAAATCCGTTTGAATCGATTTTTCTACTTTATGTTCCGTGCGTTCACTCATGACAGTTCCCCCCTTATGCGACCACTTCGCGGACGTTCTCGAACGCCTCGTACTCTTTGTCGTCCATGATTTTCTTCAACGTCACGATCACGTCATATACGTCGGAAAACGTATTATATAGTGCGACCGGTGCGAGACGGATGATATTCGGTGCGCGGAAGTCAGGGATGATGTGATGTTTCTTCAACGCTTTACAGATGCGTGCCGCTTCGGGATGCTCGAGGCTCAAATGAGCGCCGCGCTGTCGTGTGTCCGTCGGGCTACCGATGAAGAATCCGTGAGGTGCGAGCATCTCTTCAATCAAATCCATCATATACGTCGTGAGCGCGAGTGATTTTTGACGAATCGCTTCCATCCCGACCTCGTTGAACATCTCAAGCGCGCCAAGTTGAGGAGCGAGGCTCATAACGTGTGGTGTTCCGATTTGGAACGCACCGGCATGTTCGGCCGGTGTCATCGTATGATCCATATCGAATTGCTTATCTTTGCGCGAACCGAACCAACCGGCGAGTCCCGGTGTCGTGCCGAAGTGACGTTCATGAACGAATAAGCCCCCGACCGTTCCGGGACCCCCGTTCAAATGTTTATAGTTGCACCAGTATGCGAAATCGACACCCCAGTCGTGGAAGTCGTGAGGGATGGCGCCGACGGAGTGACAGGCATCGAAGCCAATCAAAATCCCACGCTCGTGCGCCGCCTTCGTCAGACGAGGCATGTCTAAAATCTGACCGCTTCGATAGAGGACAGTCGGCAATACGATCAGGGCAATCTCGTCGGTCATCGCGGCAATCAAGTCATCTTCTACTAAGAAGCGCCCATCCGGACTGTCGACTTGAACGAGGTGATCAGAAGGGTCTAGTCCACGCAATTCGAGCTGGCTCTTTAAAGCGTAAATGTCAGACGGGAACGTGAGGGCGTCTGCCAAAATCTTCGTGCGTTTGCCATCCGGTTTGAAGAACGATGTGACGAGTTGATGCAAGTTCACGGTCGTCGAACCAGTGACCATCACTTCTTCCGGCTTTCCACCGATGAGCGGCGCGTTCAGAGTGGCTAACTCTTCAGACAAGTTGAACCAAGGATGACGACCGGACATCCAGCCGTCAATCCCGAGCTCTCTCCAGTCCGCAAGTGATTCAAGGAGTGTGCGCTCGGCTCGTTTCGATAAGAGACCGAGTGAATTCCCATCCATATAAATCCCGTGTTCCGGTAAATAAAATTCTTCCCGATACGATGCGAGCGGGTCTTGTTTGTCTAGTTGTTGTGCGTAAGCACGTGTGAAATCGTTCATCTCCCCATATTCCCCCTTTAAAGCTTGTACGTTGTCAAAATCGTAGCAATCGGACATAAGGAAGTCAACAAACAACGAGATGTCGGCGATTCAAACTAAAAACGCTCAAGCGTGATCTTGAGCGTTTAGGAGTGTAGTTTATTTTATTTTTCGTACATTCTCTTGTCGGAGTAGCTTGAATAGTGTGAAGACCATCAATAACAGGATGATGGTGAAGGGCAAGGCGGAAATCAACGACGCAGTTTGAAGTCCTTCTAAGCCACTCGCAAGCAACAAGACGGCAGCGATTCCTCCTAACAGAACTCCCCAAGCGATTCGAACGGGGAGGGGCGGATTCAAGCTACCGTTCGTCGTCATACTACTGATGATATAGGTGGCAGAATCGGCCGACGTGATCAAGAACGTCAAAATCAAGAGAATCGACAAGACGGAGAGGATAAAACTGAACGGGAGCTCGGCAAACGTCACGAACAATGCGCTCGTCACGTCCGCATTGACGGCTTCAGCGATGGAAGTCCCTTCGAATAAATCTAGATGTAGGGCAGTGCCCCCGAATACGGCAATCCAAAGGAGCGCAATGAACGGAGGAACGATGAGGACACCGACGATGAATTCACGAATGGTACGTCCTCGTGAGACACGTGCGACGAACGCTCCGACAAATGGGGACCAGGCGATGGCCCATGCCCAATAAAAGATTGTCCAATCCCGGACCCACGTCCCCTGTTGATACGGTTGTAGACGAAGACTATAGCGAATGAAATTTTGTAAGTAGTCACCTAGACCGAGCGTCAAGGTTTCTAAAATGAAAATGGTAGGACCGGCAAAGAAGACGAAGACCATCAACACGAGTGCGGTACCTAAGTTGATGTTACTCAACCACTTGATGCCACGATCGAGCCCTGTCGTCGTCGATGTTAAAAATAGAGCGGTCAAGACGACGATGATGGCGACTTGCATCCAAGCGGTGTTCGGGAGCCCGAACACGCTGTTCAGTCCGCCATTGATTTGAAGAACACCTAAACCAAGCGACGTCGCGACACCCATGACGGTGGCAATGACCGCTAAAATATCAATCGTCTGGTTCAACGGTTGTTTGTACGGTCGTTCTTTTATAAGTGGTGAGAGGCTAGTCGAGATGAGCCCGTCCGCATTACGACGAAACTGGAAATAGGCGATGATCAGTCCGACAATCGCAAAGACAGACCATTGACTGACACCCCAATGGAAGAACGAATAGGCCATCGCGAGGCGTGCCCCTTCGACCGTCAATGCCTCCGTATCCGTATAAGGTGGCGTAAAGAAATGACTCATCGGCTCGGCAACACCCCAAAAGACGAGTCCGACACCGAAACCTGCGGAGAATAACATGCCGATCCAAGTAAAGAACGGATATTGAGGGCGATCGTCATCCTTCCCGAGACGGATTTTTCCGTATTTACTGAACGCTAAAAAGACTAAAAAGAGCACAAACAAGAATACGGAAAGTAAATAGAACCAACCGAACGAGCGAGTTGTAAAGTTAAAAATAGATCCTGCGATTGAAGCGAATGATGTTGGGGCAATGGCTCCGAATAGAACGAGTAAGGCGATCAAACTTGCTGAGATGTAAAAGACGCGATTCAAACGTGGCTTTTGTGTAGAATCCTTCATAGATGTCTCCTTTCAAAAAATATTATGCAGCACTAATAAACGTTTCCCTAATCTCCACATTGCAAACAGGAGACGCATTCATCGTGTTTTGTATAGTTGAATCGGGAAAAGAACCAAAGAGGAGGGAACGATATGAAATTGATTGCGATTGATTTAGACGGGACGCTGTTATCGCGCACGGGCGTGATTACAAAGGCAAACCAGGAGGCGATTCGTCGTCGGCAAGAACAGGGTGATATCGTCACGATTTGTTCAGGACGTTCGATTCATGATATCGAGGAGCTGTTGAAGCGAAGTGACCTCGTCTGTCCGATTTTGTCAGGTAACGGAGCAATCGGGTTTTATGAGAACGAGCGAATTTACTATCATGCGATGGATCAAACGGTTGTAGACGAGCTATGGGAAATCGCGAACGCAGATGATGCGTACGTCGAATTTTATACGAATGCGGGAGTGAAAGTACTCCGTTCAGGGAGTGATTTACTGAAGCGGGAACTCGATGAGGTGTTGCCACACGATCAATCGTTCACTCGCGAGTGGGCGGAACGTGAGATTGAAATTCAAAATGAGCAATTCGGTCTGACGTATATGGATTCGATGGCAGACATCGACTTTGCACGAGATGAAGTGTACAAGGTGTTTGTCTATTCGTTCGATCGCCGAAAGCTACACCGGTTGCGTAAAATCTATGAACCACGGAACGATATTTTGATTACGACTGCGGGGTGGACGAAAATTGAAATCGGACATCCTCATGCGAGTAAAGGCGCAGCCTTGAAACAGCTAGCTGAGCATTATCAGATTCCGATGCGTGATGTCGTCGCCATCGGAGACAATCTGAATGATGTGTCGATGTTCGAAGTGGCAGAAACAAGGATTGCGATGGGGAATGCTGTGGATCCGTTAAAAGATTTGAGCACGCATATTACAAAGGATGTAGAAGAGGACGGGGTCGCTTATGCACTGACGCATTATGTATGAATTGGATTATGGAGAAATCGTGAACGAGGATTGAATCTCACTTAAAACGGATATTGTATACATGTAACCATTCACTTTCTGAAATGAGCGGGGAACGGGGAGGCACTTTCGTCACCTGTCGCTTATGGATGAAAGGGATGGGCAACGTCCATATGAACGTGAATCGTGTATTCCAAACGATGATACGTCGGCCTCTGCTTGCCATCGGAGCAAGCATACCAGACAGACTGTTTGTATACGGAATTCCACATGATCCGCGTCAGAAGTGGACTTCATAGGTGCCAAGTCCTCTCGTGCCCATTCAATCAAAATGTCTATGAGTCACCTATTCGATTTCATGTTTTCGAATGAAAAACAATTGGTGAACCAATGGACGATGAACGGATTGGAATGATGCGTCACGTTGGCTTGGACATCTCTAGTCGAACCAAATCATGGATGGGACGGTCAATCGAGCAAGGGCTTGGTTGGATGAAAGTCCGGGGACTAGAGAATCAAGAAAAGCGCCGAGTGAGGGCGCTTTTCTTGTGGTATCCTATTGAGTGAATGCAACCGATGGAGGGATCATATGCCAAAGCTATATTGGTTCGGAACGTTTCTTAGTGGAGTGATTCTTTTGACAACGGGAACGATGGAAGGTCTTTACCGCATACTCCCAATTGGGTTGATGGCTATCGCGGTCATCGGCTATCTCATACAGATTCGATTTGAGCAAAAGAAGCGGCGCCCTTGATCGGGTGCCGCTTCTCTTTATAGATTACAAAGTTTCGAGCAAACGTGTCATCACATCATCGATTTCTTCCTGCAACGCATCAACTTGTCGTTGTAGCACCATCAATTCATCAAGGTCATCCAATTCATTCATCCGTTGGAGTAGCGCCTGATGTTCTGTCTCTAATTGGGTTAGGTGAGCTTCCTCATCAACCGTAGATGGAGCGACTTTCGTCTGATTCAGCGATTTTGATGGTTTGACGCGCTCCGTTACAGGTTCATCTTTCGATGCCTGTCCACGCTTGTCGAGAGCATAGGCGACGTTACCTTCGAAACGCGTCATCGTCCCGTCGAGCCAATACGTGATGGGGAACAGCTTATTTAAGAAGTAGCGGTCATGGGAAACCGTAACGACCGTTCCAGGGAAACGTTCGAGCGCATCTTCAAGTGCCTCTCTCGATTCGATATCCAAATGGTTCGTCGGCTCGTCTAGGACGAGGACATTGATTTCTTCATGGACGAGGATGGCAAGCATGAGTCGCATCTTCTCCCCGCCGCTCAAATTTGAGACAGGCTTAAACACACTCGCGCCGTAAAATAGAAACTGAGCGAGAAGGTGCCTCGCTTTGCCTTCATCGACTGCGATCCGGTCCCGAAACGCCTCGATTAAGCGATGTGACTCATCGAACGTGATGTGTTGCGACAGATATCCAATTTTGGCTTGATCGGCTCGTCGGACGGTCCCAGCTTGAGGGATAACTTCACCGAGTAACATTTTCAAAAGCGAAGATTTTCCACTCCCGTTCGGTCCGACGATGGCGACGCGTTCTCCGTGACCTGTATAGAAGTGCACGTTTTCAAATAGAAGACGATCATACGTGAGTGTCACGTCACTCACTTCGAAGACGTCACGCCCGGTACGCCCGTTCGTCGTGAACTGGATATTCGGTTGCTCGGCTTCGAGTTGCGGTCGTTTGATTCGTTCAATTCGTTCGAGAGCCTTTTCCATCGATTTGGCGCGACGATAGAACTTTTCATTCGGCGGATTGCCCTCGTTGGCCCATTGCCGCAACTGTCGAATCGTTTCTTTCATTTTTTTGATTTTCTTCTGTTGCTCCGTGTAAGCGTGAAACTGGTCAAGCAACTGTTTTTCTTTTTGGGCAACGAAGTCCGTATAATTCCCAGGATAACTCGTCAATTCTCCATCCTCACACTCGACGATTCGCGTGGCGACCGCATCTAAGAAGACCCGGTCATGGGAGACGATGAGGAGCGCTGAAGCATAATCCTGTAAATAGGATTCGAGCCATGTCATCGCTTCTAAATCTAGATGGTTCGTCGGTTCGTCCAAAATGAGTAGCTCTGGTTCCTGAAGAAGCGCCAAGGCTAGACCGATTTTTGTACGCTCGCCACCGCTTAGCGTATCAAACGGTTGGTCCACGAATGAGGTCAATTTGAGTCCATCAATCATTGCGCTGATTTTTGACTCGTAGACATATCCACCAGCATGTTCGAATTGTTCTTGGATAGCACCGTATGATTCGAGAAGACGTTCTAGTTGTTTGGACGTCGCCATTTCTTGCTCGAGGGAAGACATTTTTTCACTCAGGCGAGTCACTTCCTCAAAAGCAGTATAGAGGACGTCACGACCACTGCGTCCAGGGTAGTCAGGAAGCTGCACCAAATAGCCGATAGAGAGTCGTTGTCGGCGGTAAATCGTACCGGCGTCATGCTCTTCAGAGCCGACAAGGATTCGTAACAGCGTCGTTTTGCCACTGCCGTTTCGGCCGACAAGACCGACTCTTTCGTTTTCGTTCATGAATAAATTCGCATCTGTGAGAACGGCGTGCCCGCCGTATTGTTTTTGAATGTGTTGAAGATCGATCAACATAATAGGTTCCTCCTAAGGTTAGGGCCTATCAAAAAAACCGAACGCAAAGAAGCGCTCGGTTTAGAAAGAGAGAGGCGCTTTGTCGTATATTCAGCAATGTCTAAAAAAGGACAGACGGGTCCCTTGATTAAGCGACATCGTGAAAAATCGCACGCAAAATGTACAAATGTTCAGTTGTCCAATGCGTACGTCCGACAAATTTCACCTTTCTCCCTCCTTTCATTCTTCTATATCTTGATTGTAAGCGTTTTTCTTACGACTGACAATGAAAATAAAGGAAATGGAAGCAAGGATGTCGTATATAGTCGCCATCGAGGAGGCGAAGAAATGAGGAAAGAATGGCTAGGAGCACTCAGTTTGACCCTTGCGGCGAGTATATGGGGCGGGATGTATGTGGTCAGTAAATATGCGCTCGCATATATTGAACCGTTCACGTTCGTCTGGTTACGATACGCTGTTGCATTTATGGTCCTTTTCGTCGTTTGGTTTCGGTTTGGACGGGAATCGATTCGACGGGCGGATTGGAAGTGGATCGGACTCGTCGGCGTCATTGGATACGTCGCTTCGATTTCGTTTCAATTTATCGGAACGAAGCTATCGGATGCACATACCGGCTCCCTTGTGACCGCAGCGACACCAGCTTTCATGGTCTTATTTGCCCGAATCTTATTGAAAGAACGACTGACTCCTGTCAAGATTGGAGCGCTTGGGCTGGCAACGGTCGGTGTTCTCATCGTCGTCGGTTGGGAAGGGGAAGGGACGTATCGAGTAGGCAGTTTCATACTTGTTCTAGCTGCCGTGACGTGGGCACTCATGTCGATTTATGTGAAAATCGGGACACAGTCGTTGTCGACCTTGACGCTCACGACATTTTCGATCGGAGTCGCATGGTTATTGATGACGCCTTTGATGAGTGTGGAGGTCATGCAATCAGGGTGGCCAAAGTTAAATGGCGTCCTTTGGCTTAGTGTTCTCTATATCGGTGTCGTATCGACGGCAGGAGCGTTTTTCTTCTGGAACAAAGGACTCGAGTTGATGGATGCGAGTGTCGGGTCACTCTTTTTCTTCTTTCAACCCTTGGTTGGCGGGACACTCGGGTGGCTCGTTTTGAACGAAACGCTCCATCTTAACTTCTTTATCGGTGCCGGTTGTATCATGACGGCTGTGACGTGGTCGACGCTCGCGGAACGAAGACAACAACTGCCAATTTCAAACCGTCATCTGTAATGGCAAAGCGGTCGCCCTCATTTTGGAGGGTGACCGCTTTTGATTAAAATCCATGATGGTCGAGTTTGTCTTGTTCGCGCTTCATCTCGAGTTCAAGCCGTTGGATCGCGAGTTTCTCTTCTTCGATCTTCAATCGTCTTTCTTCGACACGTGCTTCTCTCGTTTTGATAATCGTATTGGCACCGACTGACGAGACCACAATCACCATAACCATGATGTAGAAAAAGAAATCCATATATAGCCCTCCTTCACTTGATTAGATTTGTGACAAGTCGTTGTGTCTCAAGGGCAACACGACCGTCTGTTAAAATCGCTGTATCATCGATGAGTGCGGAAATGAAGTGGTTAATCGCGCCTTGGAAACCACGTTGCACGAGTGTCGTGTCCCATGAACCGAACGTTTCGACTTCATGCCGACCTTGCTTGAAACGATGTAGCGTGACCATCTCTTCGATGGACAATCGTTCCCCATCCCGTACGATCGAGACGTGCTCATGGTTCACTCCTGCTGAACGGTGCATCGATGTCGTGTGTATTCCGTGCTCATCTTGCCACACGTGGCGGGCGAATCGAAGCTCATGCTTGTCATTGATTTCGACGTGACCCGAGACGAGTATGAGCTCATTACCAGCGAGGAAACGTAGCGTATCAATGACATGTAAGTAATCATCGAGTAAGGTGAAGGTCGCATCCTTAGGGCCGACGTCATTCTCGCGATGTTTTACCACATCAATCATGTGAGCAGAGGACTCGTTTTGTAGACGCATATACATTGGAGCGAAACGTCGATTGAACCCGACCATCAATTTACGCCCAAGACGTTCGGCTTGAATGACGAGCTGCTCCGCTTCCTCGATTGTTGCGGCGAGGGGCTTATCAACATAAACATCGACGCCGTGTTCTAATAAATACGATACGATGTCATAATGAGTTTCCGTTGAACTATGTACGAACGCTGCATCGATGGATGAGGCGAGTTCATTCAACGTGTCGAAAGAGGTCATTCGATACGTTTGGCAAATCATGTCTCGCTTAGATGTGTTCGGGGAAAAGGCACCGACTACCTCGATTCGGGGATGAATCGAAAGGATGGGTAAATACGCTTTTTGAGCGATATTTCCAAGTCCAACAATACCGATTTTTGGTTTTTGCATCCCATTCACTCCTTTGGTTCATCATAACAAAAAACCGGACAGCGGATGTGTCCGGTTCAAGAATTAAAGACTAGCACTTAAGACGATTTCACCTTGTGGCGTTTCATTGCCACGATTCGGTTCTTTTGTGACGGCGACGGTATCCCAGTCGACGTCGACTTCATCTGAGTCGAGTGTGTAGATAACCGTCCCGTTCCCTTTGTCATCGGTGACAAAAGCGCCGGTCGGAATCGGGGCACCATCTTTTAATAGCCATACTTGATATACCTCATTGGCATCGAGTGAGGCTAGACCATTCGTTTGGACGATCAGTTGTGTCTCACCGTCCTGCTCTGCAAGGTAAGCGGTCCCTTCCGATTCGCCATCGAGTGGAATCGTTTCGGTTAACGCGATGGCAGGGGCATCAGGCTGATTGGTAAGCAAATATCCATTCCCGATTAAGGAGAGGAGGAGTGCCGCTGCTAAAGCGACCATTCCCCAGAGCGGTACGTTCCGTTTCTTCTTCTGTTTGAACGGTGTCGCCGGTGGAACTGATGCAGAAGTGTCGGTTGTTATGACGGGTTCATTGTCTTCTTCTTCTTCGAATACACGATCGAGGACACGTGCTTTCATGCCTCGGGGTGGCTCAGTCGGAGTAGACAAGAACGCGACGCCACCGACAAGAGCTTCAAGTTGTTCGAGCTCTTCTTGACAGTCTTTACACGTTGCCAGATGTTGTTCAAATTTCATTCGTTCTTCTTCCGTTAAATGTTGGTTGAAGTAGTCAATCAATTGGTCGCATGCGTTCATTGTTCTACCTCCTTTCCGATGAATTCATGGGATAACTGTTTCCTCAGTTGCCTTAGCGCCAGTCGAATCCTTCCTTTTACCGTTCCGAGCGGGATGCCGCATGCATCAGCAATTTTTTGCTGGCTCAATCCTTGAAAATACATGAGTCGAACGACCTGTTGTTGCTCGGTCGGTAATGTCGCCATGGCCGTTTCGATTTGAGCACGTTCTTCTTGCCATTCTACTTCTGTTTCGACAGAAGGTGACTCGGAAGGGATGGCCTCAGCGTAAGATTCATCTAATTGTAAATCCGGTTTACGCTTCCGAATTAAATCGATTGCCACGTGACGACTCATCGTGAAGAGCCAAGAACGAAATTTTCCTTTTGACTCATCGTAAACGCCTCCGCCACGCCAGAGCTTGATGAATACTTCTTGCATGGCTTCTTCGGCCAAATCACGATCCTTTGTCAGCTGTAAGACAAACGCGTACAAAATTCGTTCATACCGATCATACAATATTTCGAGCGCCTCTTTGTCCTTTTGCCTGACACGCTCATATAACTCTAAGTCAGTCATAACATACTCCTTTGCGCAGAAGGGATGTCCCTTGTATTGATCTAACGTATAAAATCGAAAAATGGATGCCTATTTTGTGTGACTATTTATTGAACATGTTCCGGTTTGAGACGGAAGCTTCGAATAAATGAATAATCTTAATTTCTCTGAAAGAAGGTAGGTGATGACACTTAGCCCAATCGTCGTCATCAGCATCAATCCGATTGCGGTTAAGGGAGCGCTCACCGTCGCCCAAAAGAAGTATGTGCGAATGCCAAAAAGAAAAGAAAAGACAATAAAAAATCCGGTAATCAAGCTACTCATTTGGCAATAAGCTCGAGAGATTCGTGAAATCATAAGATGCCTCCTTTGTTTCATTGTACTATAGGAGGAAGAGAAAACGATAAGGAGACGAGATCATGAAGCGATTTACGAATGAGGGACACATCCTCATATGTTTTGATTTTGATGAGACCTACTTTCCTCATGCCTGTACACCGGAACAATTGGCATCCGTTCGTCGGCTCGAAGATTTTTTGGAACAATATTCCCATCGATTGTCAACGATGTGGGTGACAGGTAGTTCACTCAAATCGCTACGTGAAAAAGTTGAACAGGCAAACCTTCGCTTTTGGCCTCACCGTATCGCTTCAAGTTTAGGTACGGAATTGTATCATATTGACGTAGACGGAACGTTTTCTTTAGAAGAATCCTATCAAGCGTTATTCCCGAGTGATTTTATATCTCGTGTGGAACGTGTTGCGTCACAGATTGAACAGATGCGGATTGAACTAGAAGCGCAACCGGGTTTTGGGACGAGTCCTTGGATCCGTAGCTATTACATCCGTGACCAAATTGGGTCTTGGAGCGAAACGCTTCGCATGCTAGCTGATCAAGAAGGGATTGCTGTCAACATCAGCCAATGCAATCCGCAAGCGGGTGATCCGATGGATGCATGGGATATTGATTTTTATCCAATGCATGCCGGGAAAGAATCGAGTGTTCGATATGTATGCACCACTGCTTCCTTCTTACGCAAAGAAACATATGCGTTCGGCGACAGTGGGAATGACCTTGGGATGTTAGCGCATGTAGGGAAAGGCTATTTAGTGGGTAATGCGACCGAACAGGCAAAACAGATGTATCCGGAGATGACAACAAAACCTTATGCAGAAGGGATTTTAGAAGTATTGGAATCTGATTTGTCCTCTTTCATATAGTGCATGATTTCCTCTAATGAACGGATGAGGGTCGCACGAATCGTTTCGGAATGTGGATTGAAGTGAAGACGTTGTTGCCAAATCCGACAAAATAAATCGGTCAAGGCCGCCTCTGCAGTTGCAGGATGGTCATTCAGATGAAGCGCATATCGATAAAGTAGTTTTTCATAGCGTGAGTATAAATGTTCTAAGGCTTGGCGATTTTTAAGACGAACTTGATCGACCAGGTGTTCATCGAGTGTAGGAGGCATATGCAACTCCTTTCGTATGGAATGAAGGTTTCAACGATAAAAGAATCAGGAACTTTACTCAGATAAAGCATCCTCTCTGTTCTTTCACTCATTTGCTCCCATTTAAACCAAGGAATATGAAGAATTGCAGTCGAATATGCATGCCCCTCAACGATTCAAAACGTGTGATAACAATTCGGGCAAGTCTGTGCGTCTCCCGGCGCACGTTTGAATGATGTTTTACACTTCGGACAAGTGACGGTTTCGCTCTGTTGATTAAACAAACTGCCACGATTGAATAAAATGTTGCGAAGGTTTGGTAACGCCAGTGCAGCGAAAATCATTGCCCCGAATAAAAAGGCAGCCAAGATCAGTAATAATACATAAGTCATCGGTTTTTTCCTCTCTCATTTGATTTCCTTTATCATAATCGAAATTTGAATCAGCGAACAGCTTATCAATAGAAGTGAGAACAAATGTTCTGTATAATGAAGACAAAGGAGGGAAAACAGGATGAGAGAAGAATTGTTACGATGGATGCGTTCGGGACAAGTCACAGAAATGGTGTATGTCGATCGACATGGGACATTTTCAGAGCGGCGGGTCAAACTGATTAAAGTGCAAGGGGAGTACGTGGTGGCATGGGATTTGAATAAACAAGCGAGACGAACGTTTCGAATCGAGCAAGTTCTTGCCTGTCTTCCCATCAACGGACGATTTAGAAAGCGAAAGGCGGAGATTGGATGATTGCCTTACCAACGTTAGCAGCTCCAGCTAAAAGGGCACTAGTCGCTAAAGGAATCGAGTCTCTGCATGAATTGTGTCCCTATACACGCCGTGAGGTTGCGAGTTGGCATGGAATCGGACCGAATGCCCTTTTTGTCCTTGAGGCGGAGCTACTAAAACACAATTTAGCATTCAAAATGGAGGAACCTAGTACGTGAGTGAAACGTCTAGGTTTTTTTTGTGAAGTGATTGCTTTCCTTTGAAAACGGGAAGTAATATATTTGTCATCTCAATTGCCGTTAAAATCTAGTAACATGACGATAAGGTTTTATGAACCTAGCGACACCCATGAGAAAGGACGTACACAGCATGAGAACGAAACGTTTATCCGCCATTTTACAAAATGAGATGGATGACATTTTTGATCCATGGGTGACCGGAGTCGAAACCGATTCCAGGAAGGTCAGTTCAGGGAATGTCTTTATTTGCATTCGCGGCTATACGGTTGACGGTCATAAGTTCGCAGAAGACGCCGTCGCCAACGGTGCGAGTGCGGTCATCTCAGAGTATCCACTCGATCTCGATGTACCGAATGTGGTTGTTGCCGATACAAAACAGACGGCAGGAGCGGTTGCGAGTGTATTTTATGACCACCCCTCTCATCGGATGCGTATATACGGTGTGACAGGGACGAATGGAAAAACTACGACGGCGACATTGACTTATGATTTGTTGCGTCTTTCAGGACGTCGTGTCGGAATCGTTAGTACGATTGGCGCGCGTTTTCATAATCAAACGGTTGAGACAGCCAATACGACACCAGAAGCCGTCGTCTTACATCGCATCTTAGCAGAGATGGTCGATGCAGGCGTCACGGATTGCGTACTCGAGGTATCATCGCATGCCTTGATGGAAGGTCGCGTAGCGGGCATCCACTTTCATGCGGCCGCGTTTACGAATTTGACGCATGATCATTTGGACTACCATCGTTCGATGGATGAGTATGCCCGGGCAAAAGCGCGATTGTTTGAACAGGTGGAAGTGACGAACGGTGAGGCGATTGTGTTAAATGCGGAAGATCCGGCTAGTCATGTCATGGCTGAGTTTGCGCCGACACGTCAAGCCATTATGTATAGTACAAAAGAGGAAATCGAAGCCGACATCCAAGTGATTTGGCGTGAAGAGACGGTACTCGTCAGGATGAAGGAGTTCAAGCTCGAAGTGCCCGTTCGGTTCATGGGGGCGTTCAATGCGGCGAACTTAGCAGCGGCAATCGGACTTGTGTCGACTTCCGATATGGCGCTACGGACCATTGTTTCAAATGTTCCAGGACTCACCTTGCCAAAAGGGCGGTTGGAGCGTTTAGCTACAGAGGATGCTGAGATTTATATCGACTATGCCCACACACCAGACGGGCTAGAGAAATGTTTGTCTACATTGCAACAAGACGACCGTGCACTTGTCGTCGTGTTAAGTGCGGCAGGAGACCGTGATCCTACGAAACGTCAAGATATGGGACGTATCGCAAGTCGCTATTCGAATGAGGTGATTGTCACCGTACATGATGTCCGCATGGAAGACCCAAAACAAATCATTCGTGATTTAGTAAAAGGTATCCAACCGGATGTGAAGTATGTGACGTTTGAAGCAAGGGAAGAGGCCCTTCGACATGCGGCCACGCAAGCGTTAGAAGGAAAGCGTGTCGTGGTTGTCGGAAAAGGACATGACCACATTGAACGAATCGGTCGACAGTCGATTCCATTTAATGAATCAAACATTTTATTGGAAGAATTGAAAAAACGAAAAGGCCAAGAGCCCGCCGTTTAACAAAACGATGACGTTTGTCATCGTTTTTTAATGTGTGAAGAATGTGAAGGAAGGTAATACCTAGTAATGTAGTAGAATTGAAGGAGGAGAATAGACATGTCAGTTTTGTACAAAGAATTTACAAATGATGAAGAAGTCGTCACCGCCGTTCAATCGATGAAAACAAATGGGATTGATGAATCCAACATCTACGTCATCACACATGACGATGATCGGAGTAAACGTGTCGCGGATAATGCCGATGCGAACACCGTCTCGGCAAGTGACGTCGGTTTGGGGACAGCCGCCAAAAATGTGTTCCGCAAAAAAGGAGACGAACTGCGAGCCGATTTTCAAGAGCTCGGCTTCACAAAAGAAGAATCAGAGCGTCTCGAAGAGAAGTTAGATCAAGGCAAAGTACTCGTCGTCGTGAAAGACGCACCTGCCGGATTCACTATCTGATTCCACACCATGGAGAATAGAGAGGAAAGAGGCTGAATCGTGAATGATTCAGCCTCTTTTGATGGACTTAGCGAAGACGGACGACGGTGCGACCACTCAATTCACCACGCATCATCGCTTCGGCGTGGCGAGGGACGTCGTGTAACGGAATCTCATGGATCATCTCATTGAGAACTTTCGGATCGATGAGTTCTTCGAGACGTTCCCATGCGTTCGTACGACGAACCATGGGTTGCATGACCGAATCGATGCCGATGAGCTTCACGCCGCGTAAGATAAACGGATAGACGCTCGTTGGCAATTCGGCGCCTCCGACGAGACCGCATGCGGCGACAGCACCTTCATATCGTATCTGACTCAAGATGTTGGCGAGTGTATTTCCACCGACCGAATCAATGGCAGCATCGAAACGTTGCTTGGCGAGGGGACGGGCAGGTCCTTCTAATTCGCTTCGATCGATGATCGTCTCGACACCGAGTGAGCGTAAGTATGGTGAATCTGTTTTACCAGTGGAAGCGACGACATGGTAGCCGAGACGACGAAGTAACGTAATCGCGAAGCTTCCGACACCACCTGTCGCGCCTGTGACGAGTACTTCTTCACCCGGACGCACACCTGCGTGTTCGAGTGCATCAATGGAAAGCATGGCGGTAAGTCCTGGTGTTCCGATGGCGATCGCATCCCGCATGCTCAATCCTTTCGGTAACTTCACGAGCCATTTCCCCGGCACTTGCGCATACTGGCTAAATCCACCGAAGTGCCGTTCCCCAATCCCGAAACCAGTAGCGATCACCTCGTCGCCAACTTTGATGTCGAGGTAGTCTGATTCGACGACAGTTCCAACGAATTCGCATCCCGGAATGAACGGATAGCGATTGACGATTTTACCAGAAGTCGTTAATCCGAGCGCGTCTTTATAGTTCAACGCAGAGTAGTGAACTTCCACTAACACATTTCCGTCCTCTTCTTTCGGAAGGACATCGGCTTGTACTTCTTTTACTTCGGCATGAAGGCGTTCCTCGTGCTGGTCGAGCACGAGTGCTTGGAATGATTCATTCATCTGCTTAACCTCTTTTCCTATGGATGTCTTCACTCTAACAGTCTTTCCCTCACAAAATGAAATATATGCACGAATCTTTAGGGGGAAACGGGTAGAGAGTGGTACAATAGAGGGGATTCAAATTGCGTAAGGAGGAATGTAGTATGCGGCACGATGACTATGAGTTTGACGATGTAGAAGTAGAAGAAGGCGAATTGTTCAACGTATACGATATTCTCCCACCGGACGGGACGATCCTGGAGATGGCGACAGCTGAGGAAATGGTTCGAGCGGCCGAATTAGAAGCGAAGCATCATGCGCTTCAACGGCTCCAAGATTCAAACTTCCAGTTAACAGGCGTGTCGTTCAAAGAACTTCTGACAGAATTTGAACAGTATGAGCAAGAGTCAATGGAGTTCTGGACAGGTGTCTATAACCGGTTACGCATTCCTTGGGCGTGGACGATTCGAATCGATGTGGCCAATGGTCCGATTCATGTCGTGAACGATCGCGATATCTTTATTGATGAAGACGACTTCGAAGAATACGATGTTGATGATCTATTAGAGGAATACGAAGAAGATTGAATCAAAAACGTCTTTCCCTCATTCAGATGGGAGAGACGTTTTTTTGTCGTGGAGCAGGTCGTGACGAATCCGACTGAGTTCAGTCGCTCCAAATAATAAGCCGACACTACATAAAATTGAGACACCACTCACCATCGCCCCGACGACGGCGGTATCTCCAATCATTGTGAATGACATGGTGAGGCTGAACAGTCCAAATAGCAGTAATCCTCCAGCAATGGTTTTCATAAAATTCACCCTTTCACGTATCTATGCATGTAGTGTAGACGGTTTGACGAGAGAAGGGTGTTTCTTTTTTTGACCTGGTAAATTATTTAATCAAGTCGTAAATCGAATAGGTCTTGCCATTTTCTAGGGGGCGGTCAATTAACTGTTCAGCAAATACACGAGCAACCGTTTCAGGAGAGCGGAGTCGTCCTTCTGTTTCGTATGAACGGAATTGTTCAAGGTCAGCGAACGCCTCTTTCGAAGAAGAACGAATCTCCGCCTGCATCGACGTATCCATCACACCTGGATTGAATAGAGCTGCACGATGTGAGGTTCCTTCTAGCTCTAGTGCAAGTGTCTCTGTGAAATGATCGAGTCCTGCTTTCGTGCCACAATATGCGCTCCAACCTGAGATCGGACGCTTAGCAGCGCCAGAGGTCACATGAATCAAATCGGTCGGCTTGTTGAAAGCGAGGACCGCATTCGCCAATAGCATCGGCGCAAGCAGGTTGGCGTGGACATGAGCGGTCACTTTCTCACCATCTAATTGTCCGACACGATGAATCGGTTCAATCCATGCTGCATTTTGAACGAGCAAAACCGAATCAGCCCGCTCTAGAAACGGTGTGATCTCCCGAATGACTGCATCAATCCCCGAAACGTTTGATAGGTCGACTGATCGTTGCTGATACGTAACGTCTTCCGCCTGTGAGCGAGAGAGCCCGACCACCTCGTAATCTCTAGCTTGTAGTTCCTGAGCGATGGAACGGCCGAGACCACGCGATGCGCCTGTGATGAGAGCAAGTTTCATATACATTCCTCCTATTCGTGAATCGTTTTCCGAAAACCGTAGAACGGACGAAACCGTAATTTCTCGTAATATGTGTGGGAATTTTGACTTGCGAGCATCTCAAGCCGTGTGTCTGGATAAAGTGTATGGACGTGTTGGAGTAACTGTTCGCCAAGACCACGTCTACGATATGTAGAAGCGACCAACAGTTCACAAACATACAAACTGACTGTCGTATCAGTCAATCCGCGCAAATAAGCGACAATCTTTCCATTTTCAGACTCCATCACATAGGTGACGTTTGATTGACGCCATGCCTCACGGGTCAACGCGTCACGTTCTACCAATTGGCTCCAACCTTCATCGCGATTAAGTTGTTGAATCGAGTCAAAGTCTGATTCCATATAAGTACGAATGTTCATTCAATCCGTTCTCCAATCTGCATTTCAATCTGTTTCATGACGTCGAACGCCCCATCTGATTGATTTGAACAAATGACCGAGATGGTATCGATTTCTGGATAGTAACCAGAATGGAAACTGATACCAGGGTCATAGCCCATCACGTGATATTTATAGACATCTCTCGATGCGTGATGTTGAATCCAAAGTCCGTATCCATAACTCCCGCCGCGGTCATTAACCGTCACGTGTGGTGTCAAAAGAAGCGACGTAGAAGCGGTATCAAGAAGCTGATGTGAAAACAGCGATTTCCAAAATTTAGTCATGTCTTGAGCGGTCACATACGCGCCACCATCTGCTCCTCCTTTGATCGGAATCGCATATTGGTTTGTACGCCACGTGCCGTCCGAGTTGTCGATATAACCGAGCGCTGTTTTAGCAGGCAAGGCATCGAGTGAAAAGTATCCGGAAGCGGTCATACCGGCAGGCTGAAAAATCGATTGTTCGACGTAATCGGTGAAAGATTGTCCGGTCACTTCCTCGATAATCAACCCTAACAAAATATACCCCGCATTATTGTAGGAGAATCGAGAACCCGGTTCGTCCTTCATGGTTTTTTGTTGAAACAGTGGTAGAAAATCACGTAACTGTTGAAGTCGATACATCGGAATATCACGCCATAACGCTTCGAAGTCATCAGAGACGGATTCATCAAAATAGTCAGGGATTCCCGACGTGTGCGTCAACAGTTGATGCACCGTGACGTTTGGTGACAGATGAGGTAAGGCGAATGTTTGAAATGAGCCAAGCGTGGTGGAGAAGGATAGTTTCCCTTGCTCGACTAACTGGCAAATCGCGATTGCTGTAAACAACTTGCAACCGGACGCGATCCCGAACCGTGTCGTCACGTCATGTTGAATCTGTTCTGAGCGATTCGCATAGCCGTAAGACTGGTGGATTGATCCGTTTCGATTGGTGAGCAAATAGACACCCGAAAATGTCTCGTCAATCGATGGATGTTTGAAATGTGGCATGAGAAACCTCCATGTATTGAGTGATTCAATAAGTCGACTATATCATGTCCATCACAATCTCTCTAAAATTTACTCAATTTTCAAAAAAACATTTACCAAATAACAGGAATTGAGACAGGTGTCTGACCTCGAACGTGGTACGATATGGGCGAACAGAGAGGAAGTGGATTCAATGACGTTATTCTTCTGGGGGGTACTCGTTGGATTTTTGATTGCCTTGTGGCTATCCAAACGTCCACAGCCACATGCACAGTCTCTTTCGTTTATGCATTTCGGGAATCAAACGAAAGATGTCATTTATATTTTTGAAACGAAACCGACTTGGCGTTTCCGATACATCAGTCCTTCTTTAGACTTATATCTCGGAGAAGGAACGGTGATGCGAAGTTATTCAGATGCACAAGATTGTTTTCGGAGAATCCATCCGGATGATCGACGTCTCCTGCTCGATAAAGTGGCGGGACGCGTCAACTATGAAGAAGCGATTCTTCAGCGATGGCGCACGAATGACGGCACTTATGTATGGTTCGAGGAATACACGACGCCAATCTATGAGAATGATGAAATCGTAGCGGTTCAAGGTGTGATTCGGAACATCGAGGCAGCCATGACCGAGCGTGAACGTCTCATGTATGAAAGTCGCCACGATAGCTTGACCGGTGTCTTCAATCGTCGAGCGTTTGAAGAAACGATTGCTCAAGCCGAAAATGCGTGTAACGTCGGAATCATCGTGCTGGATGTGAACGATTTGAAAGTCGTGAACGACATGGAAGGGCATTCTGCTGGTGACGATTTGTTGAAACGGGTCGGGAAGATTCTTCAGGGAATTGAATCATCCGTGTATCGTTTAGGGGGAGATGAGTTCGTCTTGTTTCTAGAGATGATGCCTCGCGATGCATGTGAACGAATGGTTCGTCAAATCGAAGCGGCTTGTCAAAAAGAATCGATTTCTGTCGCCATCGGGTTGGCGTGGGCATCTTGTCCAGAAACGATTGAGGCGCTTTGGCAACGTGCGGACGATGCCATGTATGAACGGAAGCGACAACAAAAAGTAGACCTCTTTGACGTGTAAGTTCAAGGAGGTCTATTGGTTTAGCTGCTTTGTTCTTCTACATCGGACGGCTCTTCACCCAAATTGTTTAAATAGCGTTCATAACGAGAAATACCATAGCGGTAAGATGCCCAGATGAGCCCGGACGTTATGACGACAAGTCCCACTGTCAGTGGAGCAAACCATTTGGAGACGATGCCGTTCGCATAAGCGAGTCCGATTGGCGAGAAGACAAGATAAACGAAAATCATCGAAGCGACGAGTAAAATCGATGTCGAAAGGGCATGCCGCCACGGTTTGACTCGTCCGAGTTCGATTTGAATCGGATTTGCTTGCAGCATCGGTCGTACACGCGCAAATACGAGCATGATTCCCGTTTCGATGACGAAGAGGATTCCGTAAATATGGATAAAGTTGATGCCGATTTCGACGTCGAACCATTGTTTCGTTCCCCACACGAGGAAATAGTAGGCGATGACGTGGAAAAAGACGACGGTCTTCGCGGCGATTGGCGGCACACGTTTAACAAGCATCCCGATTAAAACGATGACGAGAATCGGGATGTTGAAGAAACCGGTGAAGCGACGAATCAAGTCCCACAAGCCATCTGGCGCATACATAAGATTCGGGGCGACAAAGAACGAGACGAGTGCAACGAACGTCCCGAACCATTTGCTGACGCGAATCAAATCTTGGTCAGAAGCATCCGGTTTAAACTTCGGTTTGTAAATGTCGAGTACGAAGAGCGTCGCGATACTATTCAAGAGCGAGTTGAACGAGCTGAATACGGCACCGAGCAAGACGGCGAGGAAAAAGCCCATGAGCCACATCGGTAACAGCTCGGCAATCAAACTCGGATAAGCGAGGTCTGCCTTCTCGACGTTCGACCCGTACAAGTGAAACGCGATGACGCCAGGTAACAACATGAAGATTGGAACGAGTAATTTCAAGTAGCCGGTAAAGAGAACGCCTTTTTGTCCTTCCGCTAAGTTTTTTGCACCGAGGGCCCGTTGAATCACGTATTGATTCAGTGCCCAATAGAACAAGTTCGCAAAAATCATTCCGGTGAAAATGGAGAGAAACGGGACCGAGTCGTTAGCGGAACCGATGGCGTTCAACTTTTCGGGATTCGTCGTCGCAATCGTCTTCATCCCGTCCAATAAATTCCCGTCCCCTAGTGCGAGAAAGCCTAGTGTCGGAACGAGGAATCCAATAATGATGAGTCCGATCCCGTTCAACGTGTCCGATACGGCAACGGCACGAAGACCTCCGAAGATGGCATAAATCGCCCCGATAATCCCAATGAACCAAACGACGAGCCAAAGGGACTGCTCAAAGCTAATGCCGAGAAGGGCCGGCACATCGAACAGTTGCAGGACGGCTAATCCACCTGAGTACAGCATAGATGGAATCGTGACGCACATATAGCCGAGTAGAAATAACAGGACGGTCAATCGACGAACGTCCTCGTCATAGCGTTGACTTAAAAATTCAGGAATAGTCGAAATCCCGATGCCAAGAAAGCGTGGCAACAAAAAGAGCGCCATGATGATGGCGGCGATACCGGCCGTCACTTCCCAAGCCATGGCCGACATGTTGCCGGCGAACGATTGGCCATTCAAGCCAATCAATTGTTCCGCTGACAAGTTGGTCAACAGGAGCGATCCCGCGATGAAGACGCCTGTTAGACCGCGACCGGCCAAGAAGTAATCGTCGGCGCTTTCGACTTTTCCTTTCGTCATGCGATACGAGACGTAAGCGACGAGCGCCATGAACAGGGCACCGGTCACGAGTATGTAGAGTACTTGTTGAAATGTCATGAAATCCCCTCATTCCTTACTTATGTTTTATATGTATTTGTAGGAAATACCCTAAATTATAAGAAGGTAGTCCTATTGTTTTGATCGAATCATACAGAAACCATGAACGTGGGGACGATTGCGTACTTGTCGTACGAGAGTAGAAAATCGATGAGGATGGATGGACCGATGGGAGGGACCTCGTGAAGAAGTGGATGATTGGAATGTTATCTGTTGTAGTGATAGCAGGTTATATCATGTTTAGCGAAATGCTGAAAGAAGAAAACACGAGTGATTTGGCTGTGACCGAAAGCTTCCGACACATAGACGATTTAGCTACAAGCTCGCCGATTGTCATCGTCGGCAAAGTGAGAAGTGCTCCTAAACCGTTTACACATCAATCGGTCACATTCTTTGAATCACACATTCAAGTGCAGCGTGTCTATCGAGACGTGAATGGTCAACTGAAGTCAGCCGATACGATCACCCTTTTACAAAATGATATGGAAGAAGACCCGCTCGTCAAACGAGACGAGACCGTTTTGCTGTATTTACAAAGATATGAAGGACCCGTGATGGAGAATGCATATCGGATTGTCGGTCTACAACTGGGACATTTCAAAGTGAATCGGACAGGGACACTGACTTCGGTAGGAAAACCTAACCTTTATCAAGAAAGCGGGCTCAGTGCTGACTTGAGCAAACTAGAGACATCATTGAAAGACAATCCTTATGTGGAAGAAAGAAACGAAGTGATGACGGATGAGGAAATCGAGGCTTTCAATGAAAATGAAGAGCGTTTGTTAGAGGAATCTCAACAACATAGCGAGTAAAAGCGGTGCTGACAAAATCAGCACCGCTTTTTATAATCGAATGTTCTTTCGAATGTCAAAAAAACTGAAGCATAGACGTCGCAACCGTGAAGTAGATGATGAGCCCTAGGTTGTCCATCAATGTCGTGATGAACGGTCCGGAAGCGACAGCCGGGTCTAACTTCAGGAGATTGATGAGAAGCGGGACAACCGTGCCGATCATTGTGGCGACACTGAGTGCGGCAAAGATGGAAACTCCGACAATGAAACCGATCAGCATGTTGTCATACAGCAGCGTGATGACGCCAAAGATGACAATCATACACGCAATCCCTAAGATGATGCCGGTTCCGAGTTCGCGTCGAATCATCTTCATAACGTTCTTTCGATTGATGGTCCCGAGTGCAATTGAGCGCACAGCGACGACGAGTGATTGCGTGGCTGCGTTCCCGGCAGAGCCCATGACAAGTGGCATGAAGACAGCGAGAAGCACAATCGTTTCGAGGGTGTCTTCGAAACCGCCAATCGTCGAAGCTGTAATCATGCCGAGAAACATGAGGCTGACAATCCAAGGGGCACGTTTTTTCGCTGCTTCAAGCGGACTCATGTTGATATCAGACGAACCTTTCGTCGCGGAGAGTTCTTCAAAGTCTTCTGTCGTTTCGCGCTCGATGACATCTAATATATCATCGACCGTGATGATGCCAAGTAGCTTTTGCTGATCATCGATAACGGGAAGGGCCAACAAATCGTACTTCTGGACAATCCTGGCCAAGTCTTCCTGGTCGGTCATGACGTTTGCCGAAATGACGCGGAACCCCATGATGTCTTCAATTTTCGCCTCGAGCGGTGCGACAATTAAATCACGTAAGGAGACAACACCAACCAGTTGGTGCGCTTGGTCGACCACATATAAGTAATAAATCGTTTCGGCATCTGGTCCGAGTTCACGCAACTCTTCAAGGGTCAGTCCAACCGTCTTATCAGCTTGAAGGACGACAAACTCAGTTGTCATGAGCGATCCGGCCGTTTCTTCCGGATACTGCATCAAATCTTTGACTTCTTGTTCCTCAATATCATCCATCTGCTCGAATAGCGTGTCCATGAACGCATCGGGTAGTTCCCGCATCAAGTCGGCCGCGTTGTCCGAATACATTTCATTCAAGATTCGGACGGCATACGACTGAGGTGTTTCTTGGATAAATGTACATTGTTCCTCTAACGTCAGCTTTTCAAATAGATCGGTGAATACCTCAGGGGAGATGGTTCGATACACGAACGACCGCTCATGTTGATTTAGTTCGATAAAATGATCCGCCTGTTCACCCGGGTGAAGGGAGAGAAAGAGATCTTGAAAATCGACCGGGTCTCCCTTTTGAATCAATGTACGAAGCGCTGCTTCATGTTCGTTGTATTCCGTTTCTTCAATTTTCATATGCTCACATCCTGATCTCTCACGTTTTCAATTTCATTTACGGTGAATAAAAAAAAGTTTTCTACATTTTTTAGGGCGATACTATACATCAGCCATACATCTTATTTCCCTTTGCCATCGTCCTGATTTCTAGAGCATTGTTTGTTCATTCACATGAGTGAACATTTATTCATATCAATGCGGAATCGGCAACAGGTGAACTGTCGGATTAGACATTCGCAAATTTGGTAAAGTGATAAGGTAAGGGTAGTCACACACCCGAATCACAAGGAGGAAGCGAGATGATCTCAATGACGAATCAACCGATTTCACAAGATACGACGCTGAAACATCCGATTCATGTGTATTCAGAAATTGGAGAATTAAAAACGGTATTACTGAAGCGACCGGGTCGGGAGTTAGAGAACCTTACTCCAGAATATTTAGAGCGCCTCTTGTTCGATGATATTCCCCATTTGCCGGTCATTCAAAAAGAGCACGATTATTTTGCGAGTGCGCTTCAAAATCGTGGTGTGGAAGTCCTTTACCTCGAAAAACTAATGGCCGAAACGTTATCACTCCCTGGTGTGCGCGAAAAGTTTGTCGCGGATATCTTATCGGAGTCCAAATCAAATATCAACGGTTCTTACGAAACATTAAAAGAGTATTTACTCGATTTTGATAACGAAATGTTGATAGAGACGGTGATGGCCGGTATCCGGAAATCGGAGATCAAGCCAGAAAAACGCCGACATCTGCATGAAATGATTGAAGACACGTACCCCTTCTTTTTGGATCCAATGCCAAACCTCTACTTTACACGAGACCCGGCCGCTGCAATCGGTCACGGACTCTCCATCAACCGCATGAAAGAACCGGCACGTCGCCGTGAATCGCTCTTCACGCAATACATTATGCGCTATCACCCACGCTTTGCGAAACATGATGTTCCCATCTGGTCGGACCGTGATTATCGGTTTGCGATGGAAGGGGGAGACGAACTCGTCTTGTCGAAAGAAGTCGTCGCCATCGGCATCTCGGAACGGACGACCGCGCAAGGCATCGAGCGTGTCGCCCTCAACCTACTCAAGCATGGAGACAGCTTCAAAAAAGTCATCGCCATCGAAATTCCAAAATCACGCGCCTTCATGCATCTTGATACCGTCTTCACGATGGTCGATCATGATAAATTCACCATCCATCCGTTCATTCAAGGACCGGAAGGGAAGATGAACATTTTCGAGCTCACGTTAAACGCGGAAGGTGAACTTCAGATTGCCCAGCACTCGGATTTGTTGAAGGTGTTAAAAGACGTCCTCGGCTTACAAGAGGCGACGTTGATTCCTTGTGGTGGTGGCGATCCAATTGCGGCAGCCCGAGAACAATGGAATGATGGATCGAACACGCTCGCCATCGCGCCGGGTGTCGTGGTCACGTATGACCGAAACTATGTCTCGAATGAGTTACTTCGTAAAGAAGGCGTCGAAGTGATTGAAATCATGTCGAGTGAACTATCACGCGGACGTGGGGGTCCACGTTGCATGAGCTGTCCGATTATCCGACAAGACATCTAAATGTGATAAGGAGGAAGCAGTATGTCTACAACGTTCAATTTTGATTTGAAAGGTCGTCATTTTTTATCGCTAAACGAGTTTTCGGGTGAAGAAATCAACTACTTGATCGATTTGTCTGCTGCATTCAAACGTCAGAAAAAACAAGGTGTTCCACATCGGATTTGTGAAGGTAAAAACATTGCCTTGCTCTTTGAAAAACCATCGACGCGGACGCGTTGTGCGTTCACGGTCGCTGCCATCGATTTAGGGATGCATCCCGAATATTTAGGCAAAAATGACATCCAGTTCGGGAAGAAAGAATCGGTGCGCGATACCGCGATCGTCCTTGGACGCATGTTTGACGGCATTCAGTTCCGTGGCTTCGCCCACGAGACGGTCGAAGGTCTTGCGAAAGACGCAGGCGTACCGGTATGGAACGGCTTGACCGACTTGTATCACCCGACCCAAATCTTGGCTGACTTTTTGACGGTGAAAGAACAAAAAGGAGAACTTGCCGGAATCAAATTCGTATACGTGGGCGACGGACGGAACAACATGGGCAACACGCTGTTGATCGGTGGTGCAAAAGTAGGAATGGATATGCGGATCTGTGCACCGAAATCGCTCTGGCCATCTGACGAAATCGTGAACTATGCGAAGTCGGTCGCTGCTGAAACCGGTGCTGTGATCACCTTGACGGAGAGCATTGAGGAAGCGATGGATCAAGCGGACATCGTCTACACGGATGTCTGGGTATCGATGGGCGAGGAAGCGGCATTCGCAGAACGGATTGAACTGTTGCGACCATATCAAGTGAACATGGACATGCTTCAAAAGAGTGGCAATCCAGACATCATGTTCTTACATTGCCTCCCTGCCTTCCACGACTTAGAAACGGAAGTCGGTCGAGCGATTCACGAACAGTACGGTTTGACGGAAATGGAAGTGACCGATGAAGTGTTCCGCAGTCGTCATTCGTTCGTATTTGATGAGGCGGAAAACCGGATGCATACCATCAAGGCGGTAATGGCGGCGACGCTCACGGAGACACGCGAATGGCTTGATCGTTGACGAGGAGGGGATTCCCCCTCCCGGTTCAAAATAAGCGAAAGGGATGAGTAGAATGTCTACGAAGTTGGAGCATGACTCAGGTGGTTCGGCTGGAGTACATCCTGACAAGCAAGACAAGCGGTTAGGTCTCGGAGCGTTGACGGCACTTGTCGTCGGATCGATGATTGGTGGTGGCGCCTTTAACTTGGCTGCCGATTTGGCGCAAGGTGCGAATGCGGGTGCCATTCTCATCGGGTGGGTGATTACAGGGATCGGGATTATTGCGCTCGGTCTCAGCTTTCAAAATCTGACGATGCGCCGTCCTGATCTCGATGGTGGTGTATATAGCTATGCACGGGCAGGCTTTGGGTCGTTCGTCGGATTTAACTCGGCCTGGGGATATTGGTTGTCTGCCTGGCTCGGGAATGTGGCGTATGCCACACTGCTATTCAGTTCGGTCGGTTATTTCTTCCCGATTTTTGAAGGGGGACAGAATATCGCGTCGATCATTGGCGCATCAATTATGCTGTGGCTCGTGCATACCCTCATCTTACGTGGGGTACATGAGGCGTCGATGATCAACATCGTCACGACGATTGCCAAACTCGTCCCAATTTTTGCATTCATTACGATTACCTTGTTCTTCTTTAATCTCGAAAACTTCACCTTCGATTTTTGGGGACAAGGCGGTTTCTCGTGGGGAAGTGTGCGTGACCAAGTCGTTTCGACGATGCTCGTGACGCTTTGGGTCTTTATCGGTGTGGAAGGGGCCGTCGTTCTTTCTGGTCGTGCTCGGAAACGTTCGGACGTCGGGAAAGCAACCGTGATTGGGTTGCTCGGTACACTCGTCATTTATTTGCTCATTTCCATCATGTCGCTCGGTCTCATGACACCGGAAAACGTGGCGAACGCCTCGCAACCCGCGATGGCATATTTGCTCGAGTCGGCCGTCGGTCCGTGGGGTGCGATGCTCATCAACGGAGGGCTCGTCATCTCTGTCCTTGGCGCATGGCTCGGTTGGACGCTTTTAGCAGCTGAGATTCCATTCGTTGCCGCCAAAGATGGGGTCTTCCCGAAATGGTTCACGAAAGAGAATCAAAATCAGGCTCCCGTCAATGCCCTTTGGCTGACGAATGGGTTGATTCAGCTCTTCCTCTTCACATTCTTGATTTCAGATGCCGCATATAACTTTGCTTTTTCTCTCGCTTCGAGTGCGATTTTGATCCCATACGTGTTCTCGGCCTTTTATCAAGTGAAAGTGGCGAAGAACGGAATCGGATATAGTACCGGTGAACGAAAAACATGCGATTTAGCAATTGGATTGGTCGCCTCTGTTTATGGACTATGGCTCATTTACGCCGCTGGAATCGATTATTTACTTCTCACTACACTTTTATATGCACCGGGAACCCTTCTCTACATGAAGGCGCAACGTGAAAATGGCATCAAGTCACTCACTAAAACGGAATGGATGGTCGCCGGTGTGTTGACCGCACTCGCCATTTTCGCCGTCGTACGCATACTATCGGGTAATATTTCAGTCATCTGATCGGGGGTATGGATATGGAGAAAAAACGAGTGGTCATCGCTTTAGGCGGGAATGCGATTCAACAAGGCAAAGATGCGACAGCCGAAGCACAAATACAGGCGGTTGAGGCAACGGCGGAATCTCTCGCTGCACTCATCGCGGAAGGAGTCGAGGTCATCATCACGCATGGGAACGGTCCGCAAGTGGGAAACCTGATGTTGCAACAAGCCGCATCAGACAGTCCAGCCACACCAGCGATGCCGCTTGATGTCTGTGGTGCGATGACGCAAGGGATGATTGGATACTGGTTCGAGAATGCACTAACCAAAGCGCTTCGTGCACGTGGTCTTGAACAGCATGTGGCTTCTCTCGTGACACGAAGTATTGTCGACCCGAACGATAGTGCGTTTCATCATCCGACCAAGCCGATCGGTCCGTTTTATACGGAAGAAGAGGCACTCCATCTCGAACGGACGACAGGTTACGTCTTCAAAGAAGATGCAGGACGTGGGTATCGTCGTGTGGTGCCGAGTCCAATCCCTATGAAAATCGCCGAACACGCCGTCATTCGAACACTCGTTGAAGCGGGGCACATCGTCGTCGCTTCTGGTGGCGGTGGCATTCCCGTCATGGAGACAATGGACGGATACGTCGGCATCGAGGCGGTCATCGATAAAGATTTCGCGGCTGCGAAACTGGCTGACCTCGTCAACGCAGACGTCTTACTCATTTTGACGGCTGTCGAACATGTGTATGTCAATTTTGGGAAGCCGGACGAGATGGCACTTCAAGAAACGTCGAAAGAACAGATGGAGACGTATATCGCGGAAGGGCAGTTCGCGCCAGGCAGTATGTTGCCGAAAGTAAGAGCGGCGCTGCAGTTTGCCGAATCCGGTACGAACCGTGTCGCCATCATCACGTCGCTCGATCAGGCTGTAGCCGCCATTGACGGAGAAGCTGGCACACGTGTCCGTCTGGCCCCATCACTCCAACAATAAGAATGTGTCGCAGACGTGAAGCGTTTGCGACTTTTTTTGTTTTCTGCCCGGGTTCAAGGGGAAGGAAGGTTGTATGCCAAAAATGAGATTGCTATCATATTCAGTGTAAACGTTTGCACTAATTTCAGGAAGGAAGTGACGGAGAGCGGAAACGCTCGAATGTATGCGCCTATTCGAAGAAAATCATGTGTACCAGTCGTGGATGAGACCAAAAGCAAGAGAAGGGGCAATCGTACAAGGAAGCTGTTATCGCTTCACCGTATTGACGAGTCAGTTGATTCGAATGGAATATGCG
The DNA here is from genome assembly GCF_018617075.1 of Exiguobacterium sp. s123. Lineage (GTDB taxonomy): Bacteria > Bacillota > Bacilli > Exiguobacteriales > Exiguobacteriaceae > Exiguobacterium > Exiguobacterium profundum. The sequence continues at coordinate 98,008 of NZ_JACSJL010000005.1, forward strand.
GAGGACGGTGTCTTTGAAGACCGCGCCACCCAAGTGGCGTGGAATCGGGAATTTGACGTTCCACAATTCCGAGTGATTGAAGATGAGACAGAACTCCAAATCATCACCGAACATGTCCATTTGTATTATACGAAAGGTCCGTTCGCGCCGAACACGCTCTACGTGGACGTGAAAGGGAACTTTAGCACGTATTATAGCCGCTACATGTTCAACGGTCCGGAGCGGACGCTGAAAGGGACGGCGCGGACGCTCGACCATGTGGACGGGGCGACGGAGTTAGAAGAAGGGATCCTCTCCAAACAAGGGTATGCGATCATAGATGATTCATCCTCGTTTTTGATGACAGATGATCGCTTCGTCGAGCCGCGACGAAAAGGGATCCATGACATTTACTACTTCGGATATGGTCATGACTATAAACAGGCACTTCGAGACTTTTACACGTTGACGGGTCCGACGCCGATGCTCCCTCGTAAAGCGCTCGGGAACTGGTGGAGCCGCTACTGGCGATACGACGAAAAGGAGTATAAGGCGTTAATGCGCCGTTTCAAGTCAGAAGATGTCCCGTTCTCGGTCAGTGTCATCGATATGGACTGGCACGTGACGGACATTCCCGAAGAGTACGGGAGTGGTTGGACGGGCTATTCGTGGAACAAAAACTTGTTTCCCGAACCGAAGCGTTTCCTTAACTGGCTAAAGGATGAGGGAATGATGGTGACGTTGAACCTGCATCCCGCGGACGGTGTCCGTGCGTTTGAAGATCAGTACGTGGCGATGGCCGAGGCCATGGGCGTCGAACCGGAATCGGGGGACCGAATCCCATTCGATTTTTCAGACAAACGATTCATTCAAGCATATTTTGAGCAGATGCATCATCCACATGAGGCGGATGGCGTTGATTTTTGGTGGATCGATTGGCAACAAGGGTCGACCTCGAAGATGGAAGGACTCGATCCGCTATGGATGCTGAATCATTATCATGCCATCGACATCGCCCGTGACGGCAAACGCCCGCTCATTTTCTCTCGTTACGCAGGACCAGGGAGCCACCGTTACCCGGTCGGATTTTCAGGAGACACGATCATCTCGTGGGCCTCGCTCGCCTTCCAGCCGTATTTTACAGCGACAGCGACAAACATCGGTTACGGTTGGTGGAGTCACGACATCGGAGGGCATCATCGTGGGAAAAAAGACGATGAGCTCGCCGCGCGTTGGGTCGCATACGGGGTGTTCAGTCCAATCATGCGCCTCCACTCGACGTTCAGCACCTTCAACGGGAAAGAGCCTTGGCGTTTCGGGATCGAAGCCGAACAGTCGATGAAGCGATTCTTACGTCTGCGTCACGAGCTCATTCCTTATCTATACACGATGAATTATCGTAACCATGCCAATGCGTTACCGCTCGTGCTGCCGATGTATATCGAACATCCCGATGACGAAGCGGCTTATCAAGTGCCGAATCAGTTTTATTTTGGCAGTGAACTCATTGTGTCCCCGATTGTCACGCCGATGGACCGAAAGCTCCACGTCGCCGGAACGAATGTCTGGCTGCCAAAAGGAGAATGGTTTGACTTCTTCACAGGACATCGTTACGAAGGCGACAAGTCGATTCGTGTGTTCCGTGGACTCGATGGACAACCGGTCTTCGCCAAAGCGGGTGCCATCGTTCCCCTCATGCCGCATCAACCGCATGCGAACGAGACGGGAAACCCGAGCGAGCTAGAAGTACTCGTCTTTCCAGGTGCCTCGAACACGTTCACGATGTACGAAGATGACGGGGAAAGCCGGGATTATGAGACAGGTGCCTCACTTGAAACGACGTTTACGCTCGACTGGGAAGCGCGGACGCTACACATCGAGATGTCAGGAGACCTGACCCACGTTCCGGCGAATCGGACATTGACCGTTCTTGTTCGAGGCGTTGTCGGGGAAGGGGACTATGACGCTGAGACGCAGACGTTACACATCCCGATTGGTGAATTGAAGCAGGAGCAGACGGTGACGCTCCCCGTCGATGTAACACAGAACGCCCATCGACTTGACCGTCTCTATCGATTCTTAGATCGCGCGGAAATCGCCTACGATTTGAAAGATCGTTTGTACCAGATGGCGACGACGAAGACGCGTCTCGAGGCCTGGCTGTTTGACCTCCATGCGTTAGAACTCGATCGAGATTTGCAAGACGCGTTATTAGAACTGATGTTGGACTGAAAAGGGGGGAGACCCCCTTTTGTCATGTCAGAAAACTGTCGGATTTTGAAAGCGGTATCATTCTGAATCGTTTTATACTTAAGGTAGGGGATTTAACTAGAAATGAGGGGATACAGATGCGACATAAGTGGACGATTGATGATTTACGCCAGTTAACACTGTTTGCGAACTGTTCGAGTCGAGCGCTTGAACAGCTCGTCCCGTACGTCTATTGCCGAACATATCGAAAAGGACAGCTCCTGTTCATGGAAGGAGACCCGCGAGAGCGCGTGTATTTCTTAATGAGTGGATACATCAGACTCGAACGGATGAACGAGCATGCGACGCATCAATATGCGGACTACGTGAAGCCCAAACAGTTCTTTCCGTACAATGGTTTGTTCACGGAGGAAGACTACCGTCATACGGCCGAAGCGGTGACGGATATTGACGTCATCTACATCCCGACCGAACGGTTCGAGCGGTTTGTATCTACACAGTCGAATATGCTGCTCTATATCATCGGACAGATGAATCGTATTTTAGATTTACATGAACGACGTGTCCAAGAGATCATTACCCCGAGCGCGAAAGAACGTGTACTCAATACCATCCATTTTTTGATTGAAGATTTAGGTGAACCGGATGAGCAAGGGGTACGTGTCCGCTGTCCGTTCACGGCGATGGAACTATCTCGTCTATCTGGAACGTCTCGAGAGACGGTTTCTACGATTTTAGCGAAGCTTCGCAAAGAAGAGGTGCTTCGAATGGATGACCACCAACTTGTAATCGGGCATCCTGAATACTTTGAGCAAGACTTCGATTGACGCCACTCAGGAGAGGGCGTCTTTTGCATGTCGGAACGAGCGGAGCGTTCGCTTCAAGACGTGTCATATTGTATAATTAGTGATGAATCTCACAAAGCAATCGGATTGTGAATAGAGAAAGGATGAATGCAGTGAAACGACTGCAAGCCCTTGCGTTCGCCGAGCGAGGTCACATCATCGGACTCGTGTTATCCGCGGTCATGATTGGACTATCGATTTTGGCGCAAGCGTATTTAATCGTCGACATCGTCGACCGAATCTTTTTAAAAGATGAATCATTTGAAACCATCATTCCGGCGTTGCTTTGGCTCGTCGTCGCCCTATTGGCACGAGCACTTTTTGGATACGTCTCCGGACGAATCGGAGCGAGTTTATCGGAAAAAGCGAAACGGGCGTTACGTCTGCAATTACTAGATCGCTATGCCACGAGCCCGGTCGAGTCCTCTTTGACGGGACAATCTGGGAAGAAGGTCAGTGTGTTCATGGATGCTGTTGACGAGGTTGACGCCTACTTCAGTCAATATTGGCCACAAGTGATTCAAACCTCGATTATCCCGCTTCTGATTTTGGTTGTCGTCTTCAGCCAACATTGGATTTCAGGTGTCATCATGATGGTGACGGCACCGTTTATCCCTTTGTTCTTTATTATCATCGGGATTGCGACACAGAAAAAATCTGAGGAACAGATGGAGAAGATGAATCAATTTTCCGGAAAGTTTTTGGATGTCTTACAGGGTTTGACGACACTTAAACTCTACAATCGGACCGAACAAGAAGCGAAAGCGATTGAGAAGAGCAGTCTCGACTTTCGGGATGCGACGATGGTCGTCTTAAAGACGGCATTCTTATCTGGCCTCATGTTGGAATTCATCTCCATGCTCAGCACCGGCGTTGTAGCACTGGAAGTCGCGCTACAGATGGTCGTTTGGGAGAACCTGACGTTCTTCTCAGGATTCTTGATTCTTGTGTTGGCGCCAGAGTATTACTTGGCCATCAAAGACCTGGGCAGTGCCTTTCATACGGGACGTGGCAGTATGGGCGCAGCAGACCGAATCTTTGACGTATTAGACGCCCCGGATGATCGCATTCAGTGGGGGACAAAGTCGCTTCGTTCACGGACACCGGACCTCGAGCTTGAAGAGATATCGTTTGAGTACGCTGGTGGACGCTTTTCCCTTCAGCCATTGAGTGGTCGCATCTCGTCCGGCACCCACCTTGCGTTAGTCGGCGCGAGCGGTTCCGGGAAGACGACTGTCCTTAACGTGATCTCAGGACTTTTGCAAGTGAAATCAGGGCGCGTCCTCGTGGATGGCGAACCCTTGCATACGTATAAGGAATCTGCCTGGTATGGAAATATTGCGTATATCTCTCAAAATCCGTATCTGTTCGCCGGGACACTCGCCGAAAACATTGCTTTAGGTGAAGTGGCTGACGAGCGTGCGTTACTCGAAGCAGCCGAGGCAGCTGGACTATCCGAGGTGATTGACCAGTTGCCGAACGGAATCTGGACAGAACTCGGAGAAGGTGGGTTTGGACTATCTGGTGGGGAACGGCAACGCCTTGCACTCGCACGGGCTTTCTTTAAGCGACCTGGTATTTTATTGTTTGATGAACCGACGACCGGCCTTGATTTGAAAACAGAGCGGATTGTCAGACGCTCGATTGAAGAGCTGTCGAAAGGTGCGACGTTAATCACGGTTGCGCATCGTCTGCATACAATCAAAGAGGCGGACACGATTTGGTTCATGGATGACGGGAAACGAATCGCAGAAGGGACGCACGAAGTGTTACTCGCTGTCCCAGAGTATGCGGAGTTGTTTGCACTTCAGAAAGGGGTGAGCCGATGAACTCGCTTTGGACCATCACAAAATGGATGATGCGCGAGAAGAAAGACATTCTTCTCTCCATCTTCTTTGGATATGCGGCAGGGATTGCAGCGGTCGCCCTCTTCGCGGCAAGTGGCTATCTCGTATCACGGGCAGGGCTCGTCCCGCCACTGTATGCACTCATGGTACCGGTTGTCTTAATTAAACTGTTCGGTGTCATCCGGGCAGGAAGCCGTTATCGGGAACGCCTCGCCTCACACCGGGCGACGTTTACGATTTTAAGTGAGTTGCGCGTCCGGTTTTATCGTCAGTTAGAGCCGCTCGTTCCGTCCATCTTTGCGAAATATCGGAGCGGCGATTTGCTCGCACGCGTCGTCGGGGACGTTGAGAGTCTTCAAAACTACTTCCTTCGCGTGTTTTATCCACCGATCATTCTCGTACTCGTCTTTTTGAGTACCATCTTCTTTGTCACCTTCTTCTCGTTTGCGGTCAGCCTATGGATTTTGTTTGGTGTACTCGTTACAGGATTCTTGATTCCGCTCGGATTTGCACGAATTCGTGCCCGTCATGACGAGACGATTCGTGGATTGCGTGGAGATGTGTCGATTCAATTGACAGAGATGCTGTTCGGATACCGGGATTTAAAACTTCATCACCAACTTGACCGCACGAAACAAGCTGTCTATTCGCATAGTGAGCGTTACATGGAGGCAGAGCGGAAAGACACGACGAATCAGTTCTTCAATTCGGCGCTCGTCGTTGCCGCTTCCTTACTCGTCTCATGGGGCGTCTTGGCCATCGGTGCGTATCAGGTGGTAAATGGAGACTTGAACGGGTTGTTCTTGGCAATGCTGATCATGATGTCGCTCACAGCGTTTGAGAATACGACGCCGATGGCCGTGTTCCCCGGTCACTTTGCAGACAGCAAGCAAGCAGCGGATCGTTTGTTTGAAGTGACGGAGCCGAGTGAAATGATTGAGTCGCGTGAGGCGAAACGTCAAGACGTGACGTTTACGGATGCACCGTCCATTTCATTTGACCATGTTCGCTATCGTTATCCGGATACGTATCGAGATGTCATCGATGAGGTGACGTTACACATTCCAAGTGGTTCGAAGACGGTCATCGTGGGACCGAGCGGGTCAGGGAAGTCGACGTTACTTCAACTGCTCTTGGCTTTCGTTCGGACGGAAGACGGCACGATTCGGTTGGATGAGTACAACGTGAACGATGTCAAACAGACAGCCATTTGGCAACATGCGAGCGTTGTTTTGCAAGACAATCATTTCTTTTATGGAACTGTACGGGACAACTTGGCGTTAGCCGGTGACTTCACAGATGAAGAGATGAGCGTAGCGCTTGAGCGGGTCCGTTTGGCGTTCACGCTAGACGAACCGGTCCTTGAGAAAGGGGCGAACTTGTCAGGTGGAGAACGCCAACGCCTGGCCATCGCACGAGCACTTCTTAAAAACGGACTTCTCTGGTTGCTCGATGAACCGACATCGGCACTCGATGCAGGAACGGAGGCCCATGTCTTTTCTGAATTATTACAGCAAGCCGGAACAGGCACACTCATTCTTGTCAGTCACCGTTTGACGGGTCTCGAAACGTTTGATCAGATTATCGTCATGGAAGCTGGACGGATCGTCGAGGTCGGTTCTTATGAGGAATTGATGACGAAACGTGGCATGTTCTATGAATTGAAACAAATCGAGCAAGAAGTGTTCGCATCATGAAAAAGACGAGCAGCCCCGTCGGTGGGCTGCTCGTCTTGTTTATGGCAAATATGGGTGCAACAAATGGGGGTTGTCGCAATGCTTTCAAAAAGAGTGTCGTGGAGGGGAATCCACGTGACGTGATATGTTTGGGGAACGTGCACGCCAAGCTTTTGGGAAGCTACAACTAGAGTATAGTTGATAACGATTCTCATTGTCAATAAGAATAATAAAAAAATCCATACGTGCGAACACGCATGGATTGGGTCATGAATTAATTCGAGGCTAGGCCTTTTTGAACCGTGAATCGAATCAAACTGAACAAGTATCTCGTGAAGAAGAGAGCGAACGCATAGAATAGCGCAATGAACGGTGACTGAAGATCAATCCCCGGGATGTTCATCAAGAACTCTAGAACGAGAATAGAGAGTAGGAATACGTAGAGAGCGGCATCTAAATAAAGTGGCATAAGACGACCGCGTTGATGCCAAAACGTGCGGATGAGTGGTGCCACGGTCATCCCGATAATCCGTTCTGCAAAGCCGATACTGAGAACGGCGATGATGAATGCTGGGATCGTGTTAAAGCTCACCAAATCCGAGAATACAAAACCTGAAATCAATAAGAGCGGACCGATGATAATCATCATCGAAAGTGAGGTCCGGAAGAAAATCCACATGTTGTTCTGAATCGAACGAATCCCCCCGATTGCCGATTGTTGAAGTGTCTTTCCACGTCTATAGTCAATCGCGAACGAGCCGATAAACATAATTCCAAATAAAGATAACAAAACTGACATGAACGATGTTTCCCCTTTTCTGAATAAATCATGATGTATCGATCTGAATCAAAGTCTAGCCTAGTTTAACGATTCATTTCGAGAAAGTAAAGCGAGAAAACGCGCTCAAGTGTGAAGAGTTTGACACATTAAGAGGCGAGGATGAAACGATTCCGACCGGACTCTTTTGCGTGATATAACGCTTCATCTGCATGTTTTAACACACTGTCGATTTCAATATCATTCGAATGGCAAGCTCCAAGCGAAACAGTGATGTGGAGCGTACCGGCACTCGTCTCGAACGGGAACGTTGAAACCTTTTCTCGAATAGATTCAGCAAGCTGCGATACTTCTTCTCGATTAGCATGGGGCATGACGATTAAAAATTCTTCGCCGCCGAAGCGACCGACTAAATGGCACTCATTGCTCTCATTCACGAGGAGCATGCCGAGCTCGCGCAAAACATCATCTCCGACGTCGTGACCGTATGTGTCATTCACCCGTTTGAAATGATCGATGTCGACCAAAATCAATGCGTATTCTTCTGCCTCGACCGTCAAGTTGGCCATGGCTTCGTTCAAGAGACGCCGATTGGCAATCCCGGTGAGCGCATCTGTACGCGCTAGTTGCTGTTGATGTTGGACGTTCTCAAAGTGACGGCGTAGTTCGAGCAGTAATCGATAGGCGGCGCAAGCTCCCCCGTAAGACATTAACATGTAGACGATTAAGACGGGATAGAACAAGTTTAGTGGAAGCGCGGCATAAAGCGCTGCCCCAAAAATGGCGATGCTGATCGTAGTGAATACGAGCAAAGTAGGCCGAGTATTATCCATGCGTTTCCGTAAAAGACTTGTTAAGACAACTAACGTAACTATTGTGGCGATGGCTAGATAGAGACCGAGCATGGTACCGCCTGTAAAGAACAGAACTAGGGAACGACCGATTAATAATATGATACCTGCGACAGCACCACTCACCCATCCCCCGAATAGAACGGCAAGCAAAACGGGAATATTACGTAGGTCGATGAGTATCCCCTCGAGCGGTAAGGCATTTACCAAAAGGAGGATGGCAATCAATCCGGTCTGTACCCCGAGTAAAACCCTTCCTTTCAAAGGAGACTGTGGAGTTAAACGAGGTCGATTGCGAAACGGTAAAAAGGAAATCGTGAAGAGCGTGAACAAGATACACAGGTTGATAAAGAACGCATTAATGATTGTGAGCATCGAGGCTCCCCCTTATCCCGTATGGAAATATTTAGTTACAGTATATAGCATCTAGTTGGAAACAGACAGGAATAACCTGCTTGCGGAAAGAAGCTCTCTTGAATGACTATTCAAGCAAATCGTCTTGGAATCCTTTTGGATTTATTCAAGTTCTTCTCATCTTTTAGAACTTTCGTTATGGAAAATCGAAAGTTTGGTATGATAAGAGAAAAGGAGGACTGTCCGTGCGTTACTGGGATCATTTTAAGCGAGCGTTTATTCCGATTGCGCTCATTTTGATTGGATTAGCGATCTTTTATACTTTATCAGCTCGAGATAACATGGTGTTGACGCTTTTAGGGGCTGCGATTGTTGGAGTCATCTTATTTTTGGTGATGCGTCATGTGAATCAGGTGGAAGAGGACTGAAGCGAGAACACATTTTGTGGTTCTCGTTTTTTGTTGTCTTGCCACATTTTTGGGTACACTACAAAGTAAGGAGGGATTTATCATGGCAAAAGCTACATTTGCGGGAGGCTGTTTCTGGTGCATGGTCAAACCGTTTCATAAATATGAGGGAGTGGAGCGTGTCATTTCTGGATATACAGGAGGACATGTCGACAACCCGACGTATCAACAAGTCTGTTCAGAGACGACGGGGCATTTAGAGGCGGTTGAGATCACGTTCGATCCTGAAGTCATCTCGTATGAGGAGTTGCTTCGCATCTATTGGCGTCAAATCGACCCGACAGATGGTGGAGGGCAGTTCAATGACCGCGGTGAATCGTACCGTCCAGCCATCTTCTATCATTCAGAAGAGCAACGGGCTGCAGCGGAGCGTTCGAAACAAGAAGTGGAAGATTCGGGTCGCTTCGATCGTTCGATTGAAGTCGATATCCGCCCTGCGAAAACGTTCTGGGAAGCGGAAGACTATCATCAAGACTACTATAAAAAAAATCCGTTCCGCTATGAGATGTACCGTGTCGGTTCAGGACGCGCGAAGTTCATCAAAGAGGCATGGAGCGATCGTAAACAACAACAAGCACTTCGTGAACGCTTGACACCGATGCAGTATAAAGTGACGCAAGAAAACGGGACAGAGCCACCGTTTCAAAATGAATATTGGGATGAAGAACGAGAAGGGCTGTACGTGGATATCGTTGACGGGACACCACTCTTCACATCGCACGATAAGTTTCAGTCGAATTGTGGATGGCCGAGCTTCTCACGTCCAATCGAGGAGAAGCGCGTCGATTTGAACATGGACACGACGCATCACATGGTACGGACAGAAGTCCGTTCAAAACAAGGGGACAGTCACCTTGGTCACGTGTTTGATGACGGTCCAAAAGAGCTTGGTGGCTTACGCTATTGCATCAACTCGGCCGCTCTCCGATTCGTTCCTGTAGAAGAGCTTGAAGAGGCGGGGTACGGGGAATATAAACACTTATTCAACAAGTGAAGGGGAGAGCCGTATGTTCACAGCCGTCAAACAACAAATTCGGTGCGAGACGATTGGGACCGTCCTTGATTTTTACGACCAGTCGATTCGACAGCTTTCGGAAGAGGCGAGACAAGAGAAGTACGCGAAGATGAGTTCAAGCCCGTTCTCGTTCTTTCGAGGGAGCTCACACTTGTTCTACTACGACTTTGCGAAAGTACCGATCGCCTTTGACACAGGTCCTGACCATCCGACGTTCATTCAAGGAGACTTACACTTTGAAAATTTCGGTGTGTTCGAAGACGGGGCCGGCACCATCATCTATGACGTGAACGACTTTGATGAGGCGTATATCGGGTCCTATCTGTTCGATTTGTTGCGGATGGCGGTCTCTGTCGATTTGTTCGCCGCCGAGTCAGGATTCGACGGCAAGGCAGCCATTCAAGCGTTTGCTGAGTCCTATGCCAAAGCCATTGAAAAACATGCGCTTGGATGGAGTGAGCATATTCAATTCACGAAAGATAATACGTGTAAAGCGGTCAAAAAAGTCATAAAAAAAGCGGAAAAGAAGAAAGATGAATTCATGTCCGAACGGACGGAGGTACGGGACGAGGAACGTTATTTTTCGACGAGTGACGACCTGCTCCCCGTCTCTTCAGAAGTACGGGAGAAAATTGAAGCGGCATGGGGCGATTATCTGTCTTCATTGTCAGACCAACACCGACATCATGCCGATCACTACGAAATCAAAGATATCGCCATCAAACTTCAGAGCGGCACGGCTTCAATCGGTTTAGAACGCTACTATATTTTGATTGAAGGTGCCGACGAAGAACATGATGAAGATGTTATTTTAGAGATGAAGCAAGCACAGTCCGCCGTCCCGTCTCTCTTTCTTCCGACACATCCGCTGTTTGAGAACGGATTGTCGCATCAAGGCGCTCGTGTCGTCGCCGCACAACGAGCAATGGTCCACAGTCGTGACCCGTATCTCGGCTATTTGACAATCGACGATAAAGAATATTATGTGAGGCAACGTTCTCCGTATAAGCGGAAAGTGAAAGCGAAACACATGAAAGATGAGACGTCGCTCATTGAGACGTTGAAAGTGCAAGCGCAAATCACGGCGAAGATTCACGCACGGGCCGATGCGTCATCGAATGTGCTCGATTATACGGCAAGCGAACGAATCGCGGCGGCAATCGGTGACTCTCCGTCCCTGTTTATTCGACAGTTATCGAGATGGGCTGATTTTTATGCAAATCAAGTTCGTTTTGATTATGACGCCTTTTTAAACTGGGTCGAGTCAAGGAATCGTTAAGGAACTTGCGAATTGAGGATGAAATCCTGCACAATGGAAGCGTAAAGGATGTGTACGGACTATGATTACAGAACAACAAGTCATCGCCCAAATGCGTCAGGTGATGACACAGATTGAGTCGTCAACCGGCGAAGCGCAAAAGCGTCATTTGGCAAAGTTAATGGGTTTTTGTGAACTCTTGTTAGCGGAGACGTCTGAAGCAAAAAGCGTTGGGGCATCACAGTCCCCGACCGTGACAAGTGAAACGAAACCTCCGCTTGATCGTCAGATGGCTGCCTTTCTCGGCATTCCGATGGAAGAAGACGAACAACCTAAATCGGATTCATTGCTCGATTTTTGAACCACATGTGATGCACATGTGGTTTTTTTGTGGATTCATTTTCATTGACTTAAATACCATAGGGGGTATAATGGGTACAAGAAACGAAATGTAAATGGAGGCGTGAATATGTTGGACTTTCTTTTTGTGGCAGTCGTCATTGGACTTGTGTATTTCTGGTGGAGTCGTCGTAACAATGTAAAAACTGTCTCGACGGACGATTTAAAACGGAGAATCGCAGAAGAACGGAACATTCAATTGTTGGATGTGCGTGAGCCGCATGAATACCGCGGGGGACATATCAAGCAGGCGAAAAACGTACCTTTATCCGGATTCGGTAATGCTCAAGCGAAATATCCGAAAGAAAAGGAGCGTCCTGTCTATGTCATCTGTCAGAGCGGGATGCGTAGCCAACGCGCGGCAGCGATGCTGAAGAGTGCCGGATATACCGACGTCTATTCTGTAAAAGGTGGCATGAACTTCTGGCGTGGATAATAGAGGCGACTGGACGAATCGGTTCAGTCGTTTTTTTGTCATCACGTTTTCTCTTTTGCATTTTCGGGGATTCTGCTACGGTAAGGAGAGAGTGAAAGAGAGGGGATCAATCCAATGGCAGTAATTTTATTTGATATCGATGGCACGTTAGTAGATACGACCGGACCGATGACAAAGGCGATTCATGAGGCACTCGAGGAGCTTCCTCATCTTCCGAAACCGAGTGAAGAAGCGGTCCGTTCAGGATACGGCTTGGCAGGTAACGCGTTTTGGGAGCATGTCATCCCGGAAGCGACGCTTGAGGAGATTCGTCTCATTCGCAGACTCCGTCATACGACGCTTGAGCAAACGATGGAAGGACAAAATGTCTTATTTGACGGAATTCGTGAGATGTTGGAGACACTTCACGAGCAAGGTCATACGCTGACGACGGCGAGTAACTGCGGTGTTCATTATATGAATTTGATTTTAGATACGCAACAGATTCGTCCATATATGACGGCACCCGAATGTTTAGAATCTGTTGGGGGCGAGAAGAAGGCAGACATTCTGACAGCGCACCGTGTCCGGCACGGAGAGGCGGACTATATTATGGTCGGTGATCGTAAATCGGATGTCGAAGCGGCTCGCGCTCATGACTTCCCCGTCGTCTTGACAGGATTCGGGTTCGGTAATGAAGAAGAGTGGGCACTTGCAGATCACGTGATTCAATCTCCACACGATTTAGTCGAGTGGGTCAACCGATAAGAAAAGGCTTGTCGCATATCAATGTCGACAAGCCTTTTTGTATACCTATACTCACAATCCGAGAGAGATGTATTTTACTTCTAAAAATTCCTCAATACCGTGATGACCGCCTTCACGACCGAGTCCGCTCTCTTTCCAACCACCGAAAGGCGCTTGCGGCGTTGACGGAAGTCCGTCATTCACACCGACAATCCCATACTCTAACGATTCAGCTAAATAGATCGCTTCATTGATGTCTTGCGTGAACAGGTAAGCGGCTAAGCCAAATGGCGTGTTGTTCGCCCGTTTGATGACTTCATCGAGTGAATCGAACGTCGCAATCGGTGCGACAGGTCCGAACGTCTCTTCGTTCATACAGAGCATGTCTTCATTCGCATAACGGATGACGGCAGGACGGATGAATAAGCCGTCTAGCACCTCGCCACCGTACACTTCACCGCCACGAATCTGTGCGTCCTCAATATGCTTTTCGACTTTACTGAGCGCATCGTCATCGATGAGCGGACCGATGTCGACACCTTCCTCTAGTCCGTTGCCGACTTTCAACGCTTCGACCTCTTTAATGAAACGCTCCGAGAATTCATCGACGACGGCGCGTTCGACATAGATTCGGTTCGCGCAGACGCACGTCTGTCCACCGTTTCGGAACTTTGTGGCGACCGCTTGCGGAACAGCCTTATCTAAATCCGCTTTGGCCGTGACGATGAGCGGGGCATGTCCACCGAGTTCGAGTGAAATCTTTTTCATCGTGTCCGCAGCGTCACGCATGAGCATTTTTCCGACTTCCGTTGATCCTGTGAACGTCAATTTTCGGACCCGTTTATCTTGTTGCCACGCTTTGACGATATCTGAAGCTTGTCCAGTGACAAGGTTGATGACCCCTTTTGGGAATCCGGCCTTCTCCGCTAATTTGACCAATTCGATGGCGGTCAACGGGGTCGCCGATGCTGGTTTCATGACGACCGTACAGCCTGCAGCGAGCGCCGGAGCGACTTTCCGTGTGATCATGGCAGCCGGGAAGTTCCAAGGTGTGATGGCTGCGATGACGCCCACCGGTTGTTTGATGGCAAAGATTCGTTTCTGGTTTGATGAAGCAGGAATCGTCTCTCCGTACACGCGTCGTCCTTCTGCTGCATACCAGTCGATGAATCCATTTGCATAGTTGATTTCACCGATTGCTTCCTTGAGCGGTTTCCCTTGTTCCTCGACCATCGTTCGGGCAAGCTCTTCTGTATGTTCTGCAATCAAATGATGCCACTCATTGAGTAGCTCCCCTCGTTCTTCTGCTGTTTTTTGTTGCCATTCTTGTAACGCCTCATGTGCAGCATCGACGGCTTGTGTCGCTTCTTGTGTATCACTTTTTGTCACGACGGCCATCACATTGCCTGTAGCCGGATTGCGTACCTCGATCGTTTGTCCCGTTTCTGTCCATTCCCCATTAATGAAATTTTTCTCTTCTCGCATCTTGATTTCCCCTTTCCAAAAAGTGCACAGTTAATTAGAGGATACCCGTTTTTCTGAAACGCACACAAATTTCCAAAAAATGAGGGGATACTATGTGGATCATCATCATAGGCTATTTAGTCGGAAGTCTGCTCGGGGGCAGACTGTATGGGGTGCTAAGTGGACATGATTTAGCGACAACTGGTTCGAAGAATACCGGTGCACGCAATGCACATCGCATCGGTGGAGTGAAGGCGTTTCTCATCGTCTATGGATTCGACGTGCTCAAGACGATTCTCGTCCTACAGATGAGCGGATTGTATTTTTGGGAGACGGCGTTCGCACTCACGCTCGGGCATATTTATCCATTTTGGCGAATCCGTGCAGGTGGGAAGGGATATGCCGTTTTTTCTGGAATCATATGGGCATATGACCCGTGGTGGTTTATTGGGGGTCTTGCTATCTTGTTACTCTTAATCAAATTAACAGGGAACTCTCGCGAGACGGGACTGGTCATGCTCATTTTACTTCCGCTCTCTGCACTTTGGAATGTCGAAAATGTCATCTGGGCCACGCTGATTACGATTCTTATTATCTATCATCATGTGAAGGAGGAAAAAGCATGATTGTGTACCGAAAAGCCGAAGTATCAGATTTTGAAGCGATACATCGGTTGAATTACGAAACATTCGTCGAAGAGATTCCGCAACATCCACCGAATCAGAAAAGGCGACTTGTCGACAAGTTTCACGAAGAAAATACATATTGGATTGGAGAAGTGGATGGGGAAGTGGTCGCCATGTGTGCGTTACGTGGTAAACGACCATTTTCATTGGAACAAAAGGGTGTGCGCATTCCTGAAGGGAATTGGCTCGAGATTCGTCTGCTCGCTGTGACTAAACCTTATCGGCGCAATCGAACGTTCGCTGGATTGATGCGTGCGGTTATCGATGATGCGACAGAGCGTGAGGTTGATGGCATCGTCATCAGTGGAACGACACGTGAACAAGTGCTCTATCGTCGATTTGGGTTTGTCCCATTTGCGGATCCAATCGGTCCTGAGGAAGCACGATATGTGCCGATGGTGTTAACGCGTTCGGCTTTTTATGAATCCAAATCAGCGTCGATTCTACGCCCGAAAAGTTTACTAGCAGGACCCGTTGAATGTTCGGAACGCGTGAGAGAACGACTCTCCATGCAGCCGCGCCCACATCGTTCAAATGAGACGGGACGAGTGCTTGAAGCGGTGCAACAAAAACTGGCGGAACGAATCGAACTCCCGCATGTCTATACGCTTCTTGGAAGTGGGACGGTCGCCAATGATGCGGTCGCGGCTCGATTGGACGGACACGGGCTCATATTCAATGCGGGTGAATTTGGAGAACGCTTGATTGACCATGCCCGGCGTGTCGGTCTGTCTTTTGACGTGGTCGCAGTGGACCAAGAGGGACAATGGGATATTTCGCAACTTGAGCGCATTGCACCAGACTGGGTATGGACGGTTCATTGCGAGACATCGTTAGGGATATTAATCAACCTTGCCCCGCTCCATACATGGCAAGGCGTTGTCGCCATTGATGCGATCAGTGCCGTCGGAACGTTCGTCTATGACTATTCGTTTGCGGACTACGTGACCTTCTCTTCAGGAAAGGCGTTACGGAACGTCCCGGGTCTCGCGTTCGTGGCAATGAAGCATCCAGCGATTGCGACACCACATACAGCGCGCTATTTGGATCTATCCCTCTATCAACCGATTGCCTTCACACAATCGGAACCACTTCTCTCAGCGATGGCGATCGCGCTGGATGAGTTGACAGAAGATGAAGTCGTTTCACATTCTGTAAAGATGAATACGTTGCTTAATGCCTTACAAGAGAACGGTTTGACGGTCGATGTGAGTCCTGCTCAGTCACCTGGCATCATCACGATTCGAGTACCGTGCGAGCTGTCCTCGGTCGAGCTCGGGCGCCAACTGTCGTATCAAGGCTATCTCGTTCAGTATGAGAGTGACTATTTGAAACGGGCGAACGTCATTCAAGTATCGACCATGGGTTGGACGACACCTCGCATGATGCGTGACGTCGGTGCTTATATCGCACAATGGATTCAACAAAAAACCGCCACTGTTGAGAGTGACGGTACGCTTATACTCGAAAGTCTTGGCGGGCCAAATGACGAATCTTTCGTCCGAGGCGTCTCCAATTGAAATAAGCTAAAACGGAGACGACGCCACCTGACCAAAAGAGCCATTCATCCGGTCGGATATAACCGAGTAGCCCGACGAGCAGGCCGAGCAAGATGACGATGGCATTGAACGTCTGACGGTGCAAGAGTTCCTTGGATTCAAGGTTTCGTTGGAACATCGCTTGCTCCGACAGACGTTTTCGTGTCGGTTCTTTTAAGTAATTATCCAGAAGTGGAGGAACGTTTAACAGTTTCTTCGCATAGTTGATTCCGGTCTTCACGTAACGATTTTGAAGCGTTGTCCCGTCTTCCTCGAGCCATTCGATGACAATCGGTTTACCGAGTGTGAACAGATCGATTTTCGGATCGAGGATTTGCAGAATCCCGAGCAAGGTCGAGGCGGCCCGACCGAAGAAGGCAAATTCTGCCGGGAGCTGAATCGGTTCGTTTTTGACGAGCAATTGAATGTCCTGTAACACCTTCTCAATCAATTTCGTATCGACGGTATCGATGTCCGTTTCTAGGTAGAAGGTGACCGCTTTCTCTAGTGCTTGGCGAATGTTTTGTTTGTTTGCCGTCGGTAAGAGGAAGCGCAAGTCTTCTAATCCATCGACGATGCTATCATAGTCGAGCGAGATGAACGCCTGTAAGATATTCCGAATCGTGGCCATGTCTTGTGCCGTTGTCTGTCCGACCATACCGAAATCGAGTAAGATGATGGTGCCATCGGCTCGAATTTGGACGTTTCCGGGGTGTGGATCGGCATGGAACTGCCCACCAAACAATAGCTGTTCGGCAGCGAGTGTGAAGAGTCGTTCAGCTAGGGCGGAACGGTCGATTCCATTTTCCTTTAAAAAGGCGAGGTCGGTGATCCGGCGTGCATCGACCCAGTCCATCGTCAAGACGCGGTTCGTACAGAGATGCTCGTGATAGTCCGGGATATAAACGTCTCGGTTATCCGCGTATTTGGCTTTAAAATACAGGGCATTTTTTAATTCGGTTTGAAAATTTAGTTCATCCCCGATGACAAAAATCATCTGGCGATATAAGCTATCTAAGTCGGTTGATTTAGCGAGGGATGTCCGCTTTAACATCGATGTGACAATCCGCATCGCACGGAAGTCGGTCCGGATGATTTTTTCGATATTCGGACGCTGGATTTTGATGGCGACCCGTTTGCCGTTTTCAAGAAGCGTGGCACCATATACTTCTCCGATGGAAGCCGAGGCGACGGCGTCGATGCCGACGTCTTTGACGACTTGGGTATATGGGACGCCCCATTCTGCCTCTAGAATCGCGCGCGACTTCTCCCAACCAGACGTCGGGACACGGTCGACGAGCTCTGATAGCTCGTTCAAGACGGCGGGTGGCAATAAGTCTGCACGAATTGATAAGAATTGTCCGAGTTTGATTAACAAGCCCTCGAGTCGTAGCGCGTTACGCTTATACTCACGCGCGAGCTTGAGCATCAGTGCTTCATATTCTTCTGTCGTGGCGACACCTTGTTGTTGTTTGCGTGAAAAGGCGTACAGCCGAATGATGAATCGGGCGAACATGGTGACGATAATCCATATGCGGAACAAAGCGATACGTTTCATTGTAATACCGACATCCTTTACGACAGTCGCACGACTGACCTGAATTTTTGTAACTATACTTTACCATACAATGCGTTGAAGAAAGGGCAAGGGATGTTCATGGAGTGGGAATTGCTCAACGTCGTCGGAACGATTGCGTTCGCGGCGAGCGGAGCCATCATTGCGATGGATGAAAAATACGATATTTTTGGAGTTTGGTTACTGGCGTTTATCACCGCCTTCGGAGGCGGCGCGATCCGAAACGTCCTGTTAGGAAACCCCGTCAGTTTAATTTGGCAACAGAATGATTTATTTATTTTATGTTTTCTGGTCGCACTCCTCATCTTCCTGCTCCCGAGTGTCGTATTGCCACATTGGGAACGCTGGGGTGTCATTGTCGACGCCATTGGTCTCGTCGCTTTTGCCTTTCAAGGGGCGCAGGTCGCAATCAAGCTTGATTTACCTTTATCTGCTGCGATTGCGGCGGCTGTCTTGACTGGCGTTGGCGGAGGTGTGGTCCGGGACTTATTGGCAGGACGTAAGCCTCTCGTCTTACAATCTGAGGTGTATGCGATTTGGGCGATTCTCATTGCGGTCATTACGTATTACTTCAAGCTCGAAGGCGGTCTTGCTGTGTACGCGCTTTTAATTGTCGTCGCGACACTTCGAGTGATATCCTACTATCGGAAGTGGAATTTACCAGCACGAAAAGTCAGATAAGGGGGAACGGAAATGAAGATATTATTAATGATCGGTGCCGGATTGATGGCACTCGGTGTGGCACTTGGTGCATTTGGCGCCCATGCGCTAAAAGAGAGATTGGCGCCAAACATGTTGGCAAACTGGCAGACAGGTGTGCTCTACCATATGGTGCACGCGCTTGGAATCATTGGGATTGCAGCGCTCCTCATGCGCGTGAGCATCAGCCAGTTCAACGTGGCCGGTTGGCTCATGTTTGCGGGGATCGTTTTCTTCTCAGGAAGCTTGTACGTCATGGCATTGACGGGAATTACAAAACTCGGAGCCGTGACACCGATTGGCGGCGTGTTATTCATCGCTGCCTGGATCTTTGTCATCGTCGGTGCGATGAAACTATAACTTGAGAATCCATTTATTCGATATCCATGCCTTTGCTCATGTTCACATGTAGCGACGGCATGGATTTTTTTGATGAGTCACCCCATTAATTGGAAAAGGGATATACAGCCCTATTCGCTTATTATTTTAAAATAAGGTAAAACGTTCTCTATTTACATAAAACATTACAGAAAGATGTCAAATCGAACAGTCTGAAAAGGTATTGGTAAATAATAAGTTCTATGCATTCATTGTCCGAACCTTTGTTCTTGCGTAATAAAATTGAAATATAACTTTAACAGGAAAATATCTATCAGTTAGATATAATTAGTCGTGTTGAAACTCAACCAAATGATCGTTTTTGTTACATACTGAAACGGCTTTAAATATGTAGTGTAGTAGGTACTCACGTTTGTCATTTAAGAAAGGATGTACCCCATTCATGAATTGGAAACGCACAGTCTCGACGTTGACGCTCGGTGTGATGCTCATCAGCACACATACAGTTGCGGATGCATCGACTTCGATTAAAGAGAAGCAAGAACAACAACAAAAAGTAAAAGAAAAGCGCGACAGTGTTAAAAAAGACCAGTCAGAAACATCTTCAAAAATTGAAGGAAACAAGGAAGAGATTTCAAAAGTTCAGGCTGAGGTCAACAAAATGGACGCACAATTGCAAGACATCATCAATGATGTCGCCATGAAACGCCAAGAAATCAAGCGCACCGAGATGAAGATCGAGGATCTTGAAGCCGACATTAAAGATTACCAAGAAAAAATGAAGGCGCAAGAAGCGATGATGAAAGAGCGTATGGCCACGATGCAAAAGAACGGTGGCGGTTCAATCAACTGGGCTGAGTTCATCTTCGGTTCAAAAAATCTCTCTGATCTCGTGACACGTATGATCACAGCTGGAACGATTCAGCGTAGTGACCAAGAGTTGTTTGATGACTATGAAGCGACACAGCGTTCGTTGAAAGAAGCGCAGGCTGACTTGAAAGCAGAGCGTGCTTCACTTCTTGAACAACAAAAAGCACTCGAAGTGCGTCAAGCCGAGCTTGAGAAGAAAATGAAGCAACGTGAAAAACGCATCAAAGAGCTTGAAGAGAAGAACATCAAGTTCGAATCGCAAATCTTTGACCTTCAAGAGATTGAAGCAACATTAGTCGCTCAAGAACAGGCGATCGCGGCTGAAATCGAAGCGCAACGTCGCGAAGAAGAGGAAGCCCGTCGTCGTGCGGAAGAGGCAGCTCGTCAAGAGGCGGCACGTAAAGCGGAAGAAGCCCGCCAAGCAGAAGCTGCACGTCAAGCTGAGGCTGCTCGTCAGGCAGAGGCGGAACGAAAAGCGGAAGCGGCTCGTCAAGCTGCTCAACAAAAACAAGACAATAAATCGAATACCCCGTCTTCATCGTCTTCAAACAACACGACACCATCAACGCCAGCTTCAAAACCGGCACCGGCGCCAACGCCAGCTCCGAAACCAGAGCCAAAGCCGGCACCGACGACATCGACGCCAGCACCGTCTAGCACGATGTTCATTCAACCAGCTTCAGGACGCTACTCGCAAGGATGGGGTCCGGCAAGTGGTGCGTATGGTTACACGTTCCATAACGGTGTAGACATCGCCGGTCCAACAGGGACACCGATTCGTGCATCTGCGACAGGTACGGTCATTCGTGCAGGTTGGGGTGGTGCATACGGCAACCACGTCATGATCGCGCACGTCATCAACGGTCAAGTTTGGACGACGGTTTATGCGCACATGAACTCGGTATCTGTCAGCTCTGGACAGCGTGTGACGCAAGGGTCGAACATCGGGACGCTTGGAAACACAGGGAACTCGTCAGGTCCGCACTTGCACTTTGAGATTCATAAAGGCGGCTACTCATACTCGGCAACGAGTGCAGGTAGCACGGTCAATCCGCGTCAGTTCTTCTGATGCATCAACCAAAAAGCTCCTTTCGATTGCGAAAGGAGCTTTTGTGCGTAATAAATCCCTCCGCTGTCGCGAAGGGATGCTTGTTAATTGGCTTGTTCGATATCGCTTGGACGATCTTGTTTTTTACGCATTTGTTCACGCACGTAATAGATGATCGTCAATCCGATCAACCAAGGTACGCCGAATTTCAGCAAGATGTTGAAATCCGTGAACCATGTCGTGATCATCAGGCTGAGCAGTAAGACCGCCCCGAGCAATGGGAGGAATGGATATCCCATCATGCGGACAGGGAGTTTTCGCCCAGTCCATTTCTTACGGAAGAACAAGTGGGAGACGAAGACCATGAACCAAGTGAAAATAGCTCCGAACATCGAGATTCCCATCAAGAATGGATATGACGACTCCATGAATACTTGTAGCAAAGCGGCGAGGACGATCCCGCCCGTTGAAACGAGTAGCGCGAACATCGGGATCCCATTTTTGCTGATTTTTTTGAACGCTTTCGGTGCATCGCCGGCTTCCGCGAGCGAGTACATCATACGTGTCGACGCGTAAAGCTGCGCGTTCATCGCAGACAAGGCGGCGATCAAAATCACAAAGTTGAGGATGCCTGCCGCGAACGGGACATCAAACTGTTCCATGACGAGCACGAATGGACTTTGGTCGATCCCGGCTTGCTGCCATGGGATCAGCATGAGCATGATCGCAAGCGTGATGACATAGAAGAACGTCAAGCGGAACACAGTCGCACGTAAAGCGCGTGGTACAGCCTGGTCCGGGTCTTTCGCTTCTCCCGCTGTCACAGCGACAAGTTCGGTTCCAAGGAAACTGAAGAGGGAGATGAAAATCGTCACCCACATTCCGTAAAAACCGAACGCGAAGAAGCCTTCGTTTCCTGTCGTGATTGACTCAATTGGTGATCCTGGTTCGCCGAACAATGTGGCGGCACCGAGGACGATGAATAGGATGATGGCAGTTACTTTGATGAAGGATAACCAGTATTCGGTCGTTCCGAACGTGTGAACGTGACGGGCGTTGACGTAAATGAGTAATCCACCGAAGAGGGCGACCCAGACGAACCCATTCACATCGGGGAACCAGTAGCGCATGTAGATGGCGATGGCACTGACTTCAACCCCTACAGCCAGTACGTTCGCGACCCAGTAAGAGTAACGGACGAGAAAACCGGCGAGTGGATGAACGTATCGCTCGGCAATCGTTCCGAATGATCCGGATGTTGGATGGGCGACCGTCATTTCGGCGAGCGCACCCATGAGTAAGAGGACGATGAACGCCCCGATGGCATAGCTGACGAGCACGCTCGGGCCAGCGGTTTGAATCGCGAGACCGCTTCCGAGGAACAGCCCGGTTCCGATGGCGCTCCCGAGGGAAATCATCGTAAGTTGCCGGGTGGACAGCTCGCGTTTTAGTTTATTTGTTTCCAAAATCGATTCTCCTTTAGCTGAGTGAAATGTTGTTGTGGACGACTATAGCAGACGAAAAAAAACAATGTCAATTCGAAAAATCGATGAAGGTTTCTCATTTTTGGATGCACATATAGAGGCAAAGTTTTTATATTTTTTTTATTTGACATGGATTCATCTGCCCTGTATAGTACGAATTAACTTAACTGAAACGAATAAAGGCGTCGACGAAGAGAAGTAACGACGAATCCTGTATGACAGAGAGCTGATGGTTGGTGCGAATCAGTATATGGGACGTCGCGAATGGACTTCTGAGCTCTAAACCGAACTTTGAGTAGGCTTTAGCGGGTTACCCACCGTTATCACGGGGAAGCGGATGATTGTCCGTGAAGTGGGTTCTTTGGAACCAACGAAGGTGGCACCACGGGGTTACTCGTCCTTCTTATAGCGCAGGCTATGAGGAGACGGGTGACCCCTTTTTCGTTTCAACAATATAAATCGAGGATTGAGAAGAGTAGCGCGAGAAGACGTTTCGTCCAGAGAGTCAGGGATGGTGAGATCCTGACCGAGGCGTCCGCGTGAATGGGCTCATGAGAGCATGGCTGAAGAGAGTAGGCCGTGACGGTTTCCCCCGTTATCGGGATACGATGTGATTGCATCGGAGAGTGGATTCTTTTGAATCAACGAGAGGTGGCACCGCGGTCTTGAACCGTCCTCCATACGACGACTGTCGTATGGAGTTTTTTTATACACATTTTTAGAGGGGGAACAGACGATGATTCAACAATTGGAGACAAACGCATTATCAACAGCAGATATGAAAGTGGCAGCCAGCGAAATGTTCCAAGCGGATGAAGCGCAAATCGAACGAGTGCTTTTGGCGATGAAAGAGCGCGGTGAGACAGCAGAAGAGATGGCAGGACTCGCGGCATACATTCGTGAAGCGGCACAGTTCCCCCAGAGTGATTTACCCGTACTCGATGTGTGTGGTACCGGCGGCGACGGGGCGCATACGTTCAACATCAGTTCGACCGTCGCCTTTGTCCTGGCTGGTCTTGGGATTCCGGTCGCCAAGCACGGGAATCGAAGCGTCTCGAGTCGATCCGGGAGCGCGGACGTCCTAGAGGCACTGAACGTTCCAATCGTGAAGACGGCAGCGGAAGTACATGCTGACTTGAAACGGACGAACTTGAGTTTCCTCTTCGCCCAGCATGTCCATCCGATTATGAAGCACGTCATGCCGGTCCGGAAACGACTCGCGACGGCGACCATCTTCAACCAAATCGGACCGTTAACGAATCCACTTCGCCCGAAACGACAACTTGTCGGTGTCTATCATCCATCATTGCTCGAGAAGATGGCGACCGCGATGCGTCATCTCGGCGTGGAGCGCGGCATGGTCGTCCATGGTGCAGGTGGACTCGATGAAGCGAGCCTCGCCGGTGTGAATGACGTATATTTCTTTGATGGGGAACAGACAGCGCGTTACGCGGTCGACCCACGAGATGTCGGCTTGATGCGGGCGCCGCTTGAAGCGCTACGTGGAGGCACACCAGAAGAGAACGCCGCGACACTTCTTGCCGTATTGAATGGAGAGTCGGGACCGGCACGCGACGTCGTCTTATTGAACGCGGCACTTGCCCTTTGCACGTATGGTACGACCGCAACGCTTCGTGCAGGAGTGAAAGAAGCAAAACGTAGTATCGATGAAGGGCACGCCTTACGGGTATTACAAAACTTACAACGTACGGAGGTCGAAGCATGAGTTATTTAACGAAAATCATCGGAACGAAAATAGAAGAGGTTAGCGGCATGCAGCCCATCGATGTCCCCGTGACGAAACCGATCTCTCTCTTACATGTGATGAGCGAGGGATTCCATATCATTTCAGAGATCAAACGGTCGTCCCCGTCGAAAGGAATGATTCGGGCGACGGTCGACGTCGCTAAACGAGCACGTCAATATGAAAAGGCTGGTGCGACGATGATCTCCGTTTTGACAGACACGACGTACTTTAACGGTTCTTTTGACGATTTGCGACAAGTTGCCGATGTCGTCACCATCCCGGTGCTCTGTAAAGATTTCATCATCGATGAACGACAACTCGACTATGCGAAGCATTACGGGGCGAGTGTGGCACTTTTGATCGTGGCGGCACTCCATCCGACACGTCTTCAGGAGTTGACGCGATATGCGCGCTCCATCGGTCTCGACGTCTTAGTGGAAGTACATGATGAGGCGGAGTTGCGCATCGCCCTCGAACTTGATGACGTGTTGATCGGCATCAATAACAGAGACTTAAAAACGTTCGAGGTATCCCTCGAAACATCGATTGATTTGATGAAACGCTATCCTGAGGTCACATTCGTCAGCGAGAGCGGGGTCAGTTCGGTCGAGGCGGCTGCGCGTTTACAAGAAGCTGGGGCAAGCGCCATTCTCGTCGGGGAAGCACTCATGCGTGAAGAGGACCCGACCCGATTACTCGAGGAGTTGAAAACATGTTCGTTAAAATCTGTGGACTAAAAACAAAGGAAGCTGTTGAGGCGGCGGTCGAGGCGGGAGCGGATGCAATCGGGTTTGTCTTCGCCCCGAGTTCCCGTCAAATCGACGTGGCGACTGCGAAGACACTGGCCGCACACATCCCGGAATCGGTTCGAATCGTTGGTGTGTTTTTAAGTCCTTCAATGGAAGAGATTGAGGAAACGTTGAATGTAGGACTGACGGATTTACAAATTCACCATCGGACGCAGTCAATGGAACAACTCCGTATCTTCGGATTGCCCATCATCGATGCGTCGACCGAGGAGACGGCAGATGTACGATTGATGGATCATCCGAATCCGGGAAGTGGACAGGTGTTAGACTGGGGCGCAATCGACCGGCCGCAGCGTCCGTTTTGGCTAGCGGGCGGGCTATCCCCGGAGAATGTGAGACAAGCGATTCAACTCATCCAACCAGACGGCGTCGACGTCTCGAGCGGTGTCGAGACGGACGGTGTGAAAGATATCGAAAAAATTCGTGCGTTCATTCAACGCGCCAAGGAGGAACTATGATGTATGCACAACCAGTAAACGGGAAGTTTGGACAATATGGTGGGAAGTTCATTCCAGAGACGCTCATGCAGGCGGTCGAAGAATTAGAGGTCGCTTATGAAGAGGCGAAGCAAGATCCTGAGTTTCAAGAACGATTCTCTTCCTTATTACGTGAATACGTGGGACGTGAGACGCCACTTTATTATGCGTCGAACCTAAGTCGTCGCCTCGGGACGAATGTCTATTTGAAACGTGAAGACTTGAACCATACCGGTGCCCATAAGATCAACAATACGATCGGGCAGGCGCTCCTGGCGAAACGGATGGGGAAACAGAAAGTCGTTGCGGAGACAGGCGCGGGACAACACGGTGTCGCGACGGCAACAGTATGCGCACTACTCGATTTAGAATGTACCATCTTCATGGGTGAGGTCGACGTCGAGCGACAAGCGTTGAACGTGTTTCGGATGGAACTTCTTGGGGCGAAAGTCGTCCCTGTCAAATCAGGAAGTCGCACCTTAAAGGATGCCGTCAATGAAGCGCTCCGTTACTGGGTCAAACATGTCGACGATACGCACTATGTGATGGGTTCTGTTCTCGGACCGCATCCATTTCCGCAGATGGTACGTGATTTCCAAAGCGTGATCGGGACAGAGACACGTCGTCAAATCCTCGAACAGACGGGACGCCTTCCGGATGCCGTCGTCGCTTGTGTCGGCGGAGGGAGCAACGCCATGGGGATGTTCTATCCGTTTTTAAACGATGAGTCGGTCGCGCTCTACGGTGTCGAAGCGGCAGGAAGTGGCATTGATACGGATAAACACGCAGCGACCCTCACAAAAGGGGAAGTCGGTGTCTTACACGGGTCGCTCATGTATGTTTTGCAAGACGCAGCGGGTCAAATCGAGGAAGCGCACTCCATTTCAGCTGGACTCGATTATCCAGGGGTAGGACCGGAGCACAGTTTCTTGAAAGATATTGAGCGGGTGCGCTATGCGGCCGTCACGGATGACGAGGCACTCGATGCGTGTCTCGCACTCAGCCGACAAGAAGGAATCATTCCTGCATTGGAGTCTTCACACGCCCTTGCTTATGCAGAGACGCTCGCGAAGACGATGGGAGAAGACGATACACTGGTGATTTGTTTATCAGGGCGCGGAGACAAAGACGTCCATACAATCCGAGAGAAGGTGGCGACACGATGAAACTAGAGACAGCGATTCGACAGCGAGAAGGAGCGGCGTTCGTTCCGTATATCATGGCCGGTGACGGCGGGATGGACCGGCTCATCCCGACCGTCGTGGAACTAGAACAGATGGGTGCGACGGCGATTGAACTCGGGATCCCCTTCTCTGATCCGGTAGCGGATGGACCGATTATTGAGGCGGCAGGAATGCGCGCGCTTGAAGCAGGTGTGACGCTTGAAATGGTATTGAACCATTTAATAGAAGGAAATGATCAATTTAACGTTCCAATCGTCTTGATGACCTACTTGAATCCAGTGTTTCGGTTCGGGGTCCAACCGTTCTTTGATCGGGCGAACGAATGTGGGGTGAGCGGGGTCATTATTCCTGACCTTCCGTTTGAGGAGAGTCTCCAGTTATTCGCAGATATTAATCGGCATGACGTCGCCGTCATTCCGCTCGTCACGTTGACGAGCAGTGAGGCGCGGACAACGTCCATCTTAGAAAAAGCAGAAGGATTCGTGTATGCGGTCACGCTCAAAGGAACGACCGGGAAAGCGGATGTATTCCCGGACGAGCTTCTCGCCTACTTAACTCGATTGACTGAGCAGTCACGTGTTCCCGTCTTAGCAGGATTCGGAGTCCATCGTCCGGAGCAAGTGCAGACGTTGGGACAAGCGTGTGACGGTGTCGTCGTCGGGAGTTTCATCGTCGAGGCACTTCATGAAGGACGGACAGAAGAGGTTGAGACGTTGATTCAATCAGCAAAACACTTACACGCATAAGAAAACCGGCGCTTCAAATGAGGCGCCGGTTATTCGTTTACTCATAATTCCACTCGGTCTAGCCCATCTTCACCAAATGTTTGGTCGAGTTGATCATGACGATACATCGAAGCGAGCACATATAAAAGGTCGCCTTCTTCGATGGATGTCTGTCCATTCGGTGGAATCAAGTATTCGTTTCGGACGATGGCGTTCACGACAGTGTTTGGTGGGAGTGTGATATCCGCTAGCGTCTTGCCAATCATCGAAGAACTCTCCGTGACAACATAAGGGACGAGCTTATGTTGAGACTGTTTACTCGAGACGAGGGCGATCGTATAGGGAGAACGGATTTTATCCGGTCCGAGTAACCCCAATTTTTCAGCGAGCGGTGTCAACGTCGTCCCTTGAATCAAAGCACTCGTCACGACGACGAAGAAGACGGCATTGAATAAGAGTTGACTGTCCTCAATACCGGCAATTAAAGGGAATGTAGCTAAGACGATTGGGACAGCTCCCTTTAGCCCGGCCCATGAGATAAATAGTTTCTCTTTTCTCGTAAATGACATGCCAAGTGTCGATAAATAGACGGCAATCGGACGTGCCAAGAACATAAGGACGAATGAGATGAGTAGTCCTTTCCAAATCAAATCCGGCTCGATGAGTTGACGAGGGAAGACGAGTAACCCAAGGATGACGAACATGATGATTTGCATGATCCACGCGAGCGCTTCTGAGAATTGGACGATTGTCACTTCATGCGCTGTATCCGCATTTCCGACAATCATGGCGGCGATATAGACGGCGAGTAATCCGCTTCCCAATAAGTAAGCTGTGACACCATAGGTAAGGAACGCCATGGAAATCATGAGGACGGCATGCAGTCCGCTCGAATCAAGTCTCAAGTGGTTCAACATGAGGCGAGACAGTTGTCCAAGGATGAAGCCGATTAATGCCCCGACAACGATTTGAAGGGCGAACATCCAAATTCCGTCCCAAATGGTCGTATCCGGCTTCATCATGAAGTCGAGGGCGAGAATCGTCAAAAACATCGCCATTGGGTCGTTCGTGCCGGACTCGGCTTCGAGAGTCGCACCGACTTTCGGTGAGATATTCTTTCCTTTAAATGCGGCAAAGACGGCCGCAGCGTCGGTCGAACCGATGATCGCACCGAACAAGAAAGATTCAATCCAATCGAAACCAAATACGAAACGAACGGCCACGGCGACCACGGTCGTGGTAATCAATACTCCAAGCGTCGCCAGCGAGGCAGAAGGGGCGAGGACGCTCCGGATTGATGACCATTTCGTTTGAAGACCCCCTTCAAACAAAATGACAATCAAGGCAGCGACTCCAATCAGCTGCGCTAAATTCGAGTCGTCAAAGAAGATGAGACCAGTAATGTCACTTCCCATGATCATGCCGATTCCCATAAATAAAATCAGGGCGGGCAAGCCGAATCGAGTCGAGATTCGTGTCGCCATGACACCGGCAACGAGAAGTAGACCGAAGAGTAAAATGAGTACATCAGTACTTATAACAGGTACGGGCAAACACAACACTTCCTTTCCAAAACAATACTCTTAAGTTCATTATACCATGAAATCGTCTGATATTTCAGAATTGAGGATTAGGCAAACCATACACATTGGAATTGTCGGTTATGAATATGGTAAAGTAAACACATCATAGAAGGAGGAATGATGATGTCTAAAATTCACGTCATTCATGAAAACGAAGAATGGACGAACCACCTTGTCCACCGTTTAAAAGAATTGAACTTGCCATATGAATTGTGGCACTTGGACCAAGGGACGATTGACCTCGAAGCAATGCCCCCGGAAGGTGTCTTTTATAATCGGATGAGTGCCTCCTCGCACACACGTGGGCATCGGTACGCACCAGAATTGACGGAAGGCGTCCTCGCTTGGTTAGAGGCAAATGACCGGACCGTGTTTAACGGCACACGTGCCATCCGCCTCGAAGTGAGCAAAGTCAATCAATACACGGCGCTTCGACGTGAAGGAATTCGCGTGCCGAAGACGATTGCGGCAGTCGGTAAGGCGCAAATCATCGAAGCGGCTGAGCAGTTAGGTTTGACACCGTTCATCACGAAACATAACCGTGCCGGAAAAGGACTCGGGGTCCAATTGTTCCATACGATCGAAGGACTCAAAGAATATGTATATGGTCCCTCGTTCGAGGACTCGGTTGACGGCATCACGCTCATTCAACAGTATATCGAAGCCCCAGAACCGTATATTACCCGCTGCGAATTCATCGGCGGAAAGTTCCTGTATGCGGTGCGCGTCGATACGTCGGAAGGATTCGAGCTCTGTCCGGCAGATGCCTGCTCGATTGAAGACCAGTTCTGTCCGGTCGGGGAGACGCCACCGGCGAAGTTCGAAATCGTCGAAGGATTCGATGACCCGATCATTCCAAAGCTCGAACAGTTCTTGAAAGCGAATGCGATCGATATTGCGGGGATTGAGATCATTCGAGACCGATACGGAAACGTCTACGCCTATGACGTCAATACGAACACGAACTACAATTCCGATGCTGAAGCGAAAGCGGGACGCTATGGAATGCTTGAATTGGCTACGTTCTTAGGCAACGCACTTCACGTCACTACGACAAAATAAGGGTCAGGCGCTCGCCTGACCCTTTTGCTGTGTATGTTTGAGTTGCTCTTCAAATCGATGTTGGACTAATTCTGCTGTCGGTGCCATTCGTTCGATGAACGAATCTAAACGTTCCGCAGTGTCACGATCGGTTTCTTTAAACACGCGCATCGTTGTTCACCTCGTTAATCAGGATAACTTGCTTACATCATCCTTAATTCCCGAGGTGTTATACGCGTAAACCTTTTACACGCTAAAGAATGTGCTCAAATTTTCTTTCGGTAAGATGTTCCCAACGTAGAAGTCGCCGAACTCACCGTATTTCGCACTCACTTCATCAAAACGCATCTCGTAAACGATTTTCTTGAACTGAAGTGAATCTTCAGCGAAGAGTGTGACGCCCCATTCCCATGCGTCGAATCCAGTCGACCCACCGATGAACTGCTGAATCTTACCAGCGTAGCTACGGCCGATCATGCTGTGGCGATACATGAGGTCTTTGCGCTCATCCATCGACAACATGTACCAGTTGTCGCCGTCGCGACGAGCCTTGCTCATCGGATAGAAACAGATGTGTGCGGCCTTTGGAAGTGTCGGATAGAGGCGTGAACGGATATGAGGGTTTTGATACGGGTCCCCGTCTCCAGATCCGCGATACATCCCGAGCTCGATGACCGACACGTATGAATACGACGGAATCATATAGTCGTATAGCGCTGTTTTGCGGAATGCGCGCTCGACGTCTTCAAGTTCGTTGAATGTTGGACGAAGCACCATCAAGACGAGGTCCGCCTTCTGGCCGAGAATCGAGTAGAAGGCGTGGCTTCCTTCACCTTTTGCTTCCACTTCTTCAAGTGAGGCGAGGAACGCAGTGAACTCCTCAATCATCTGTTCACGCTTTTCAGCATCGACGAGTTTCAAACGAGCCCAATCAATCGTGCGGAAATCATGAAGTGTATACCATCCGTCTAATGTGGCGGCGGCATGTTGTGTATCTGTTGTAGGTACTGGACGTTCTGACATAAAAAAATCTCCTTTCGGGACTTGGCTTCGCCGTCTATTTTACCATACACGCTTCACTGACTGGCAACTTTGAGGCACTGTGAGGGTTATCACGATTCATGACGGGTAAAGAACAGAGGACAGAAACATGAAAACGGCTACAAAAATGGCTGTATCAGTCGATTTGTCGAAACTGTTCTATTCATATAATGATTGATTCTAGGCGATTTATGGCGAAATGGGCAGAATAGTTTATTTTGAAAAGGGTACTGTGTATAATTGAAATCGCGTAAAGACACAAGTCAACGGCAAAACCATTAGCAGTCATGCTGTAAATTGAGAAAAGGGGTTCATTCGTTATGAAATTATTTGAAACGTTGAAGCAAAAAGTTAGCCCGGTTCGTCCAACCATCGTCTTCCCGGAAGGTATCGATGAGCGTGTTCTTGGAGCCGCTGTTCGATTGAAAGCAGACGGTATGGTAGAACCGATCGTCGTCGGTGCGAAAGCAGATCTCGAAGCGGTTGCGGCGAAACACGGTTTCGACATCTCAGGTTTGACACAATATGACCCAGCGACATACGAAGACATCGACGTTCTCGTCGAATCATTCGTCGAGCGTCGTAAAGGGAAAGCGACGGCTGAACAAGCACGCGAACTCCTTACATCAGACGTGAACTACTTCGGAACAATGCTCGTTCACACAGGCAAAGCAGAAGGTCTTGTCTCAGGCGCGATGCACGCGACGGCTGATACGGTACGTCCGGCACTACAAATCATCAAAATGCAACCAGGCATCAAAAAGACGTCAGGTGTGTTCATCATGGTACGTGACGACGAGCAATATGTCTTCTCGGACTGTGCGATCAACATTGCACCGGACGCGGCGGACTTAGCAGAGAACGCGTTCTTGTCGGCAGCGACAGCGAAGACGTTCGGCATCGACCCACAAGTTGCGCTCCTTAGCTTCTCGACGAAGGGTTCTGCGAAGTCACCTGAAACAGAGAAAGTTGTGGAAGCGACACGCCTTGCGAAAGAGAAATCACCGAACCTTCCAATCGACGGAGAACTTCAATTCGATGCGGCATTCGTTCCTAGCGTAGCGGCGAAGAAAGCACCGGGTTCTGACGTTGCTGGTAAGGCGAACGTATTCGTCTTCCCAAGTCTTGAAGCAGGGAACATTGGCTACAAGATGGTTCAACGTTTCGGTGGATTCGAAGCGATCGGTCCAATCCTTCAAGGTCTCAACAAACCAGTGAACGACTTATCACGTGGTTGTAACGAAGAGGACGTCTACAAATTGACGCTCATCACAGCAGCACAAGCAATCGACGAGCGCAACGAAGCGTAAGTCCGGAGCATCCTTCTTATAGAAGGGTGCTTTTTTTGATGGTCCGTTATAAACTATTCAAGAAAGGAGTGTTGAAATGGACGAACTAGATGAGAGCGTTTTGTTACCTGAAGGACATCGTTACGCCATGTTTGGTGGTGGGGATGACTACCCAATTAAGACGTATTATGAAGGGGTATTTGAAACGGTCTTCATCGCGTTTCATCCATTCCTTGCTCCAATAGATCACTCCGCCGCGGTTGATTGTTATGCCGATCTGGACAAAAACGAGGTCGAACAGCAATTTCGGGCCGTTACATGGGAAGAGATGAGGCGAAGACTAGGTTTTCGTGACGTGAGCCGTATCGATCATGCGCTCCGAACGATGATTAGGGCGCTAAAACCACATGCCGAAGATCGAGCAGGGGCGAATCGCATCATTGAATATTGCGAACGTGAGAATGTGCTCCCACCAGGTGAAGGGGAACTGTCGGATCTGCTAAAGAATCAAGTGTTGCGTGTACTTTTGGAGATGGGAGAAGGCTGGATCTGGACCGGAGACGAATTTTGTACGGAACGGCATCTCATCCATCTCAGTGAGACGCTAGCCGCTGATATGTGGGGCATGCAACATCGGACGTTTTTCGGTTATCAACACGAATGGCTCATCGTCCCACCCTGGGATAGCCATTTCACGTTGTTTTGTGGCAATCGCGCGTTGATCGAACAGGTCGTTAAACAATGCGAGCTCGAGGGATTTTATTGTGACGCTGAGACGACCATCAACTGGAGTTTGTCGGAGCATAAGCTGAGGTAAACTAAAAGAGGAATCCATGATTGAAAGGGGAACTATGTATGCAAAGCATCCATGCGACAGAATTAAGAGAAAAATTAGAGAACGGGGAGTCTCTCCATATCATCGATGTGCGCGAGCAAGATGAATATGAGGCAGGGCATATCCCGAACGTACCACTCTATCCATTATCGGAATTCCCACAAGTGACAGAAAAGTTGGCACAAGATAATGTCTATCACGTCATCTGTCGTTCAGGTGGACGGAGCCAGACGGCGTGTGATTACTTAGAATCGCAAGGTTATAAAGTCGTCAATGTCGACGGCGGAATGCTCGCTTGGGACGGCGACATCGAGGCGTGATGCTAGAGAATCCTTGGGTCGTCGTACCGCTTCTCCTTGCGCTCTACCTCACGGTCTATGCAGTGATGAAGCGATTTGACTGGGAGAAGTGGCGACTCGTCTGGGCAGTGTGGGTGATGCTCATCATCATCCTATTGACGATTGAACTCGTGACAAGTCTATAAAAAATGCGGAACCTTCTTTAACAGAGGTTCCGCATTTTTTATGCGTCTTGACGCTTATCGAATGTGATCGATGCAATCGCGTCGTGTTGGTGAATCGACTCTTCGTTACGGCATTCGACGAAGAAGTTCACGACTTGTTTCATCTCGTACAAGTCAGCCGCGATCAAGCGGACCATATCCTCGACGAAACGTGGGTTTTCGTATGCGATTTCAGTCGCACGTTTCTCATCCGGACGTTTGAGGACAGGGTGAAGTGGTGCTGAGGCGTTTGACTCCGCTGCATCGAGAAGGGCTGCACGCCAATCGAATCCGTCCATCGATGTCTCATCAAGACCGGCTTCGATCGTGATGTACCCACGTTGGTTATGGGCGCTGTACTCACTGATTTCTTTTGAACATGGGCAAAGCGTCGTGACGTTGATGACGAGACCGACTGTCACGTTTGCGACGCCCGTTTCGAGGTTATATGTCACACGGTGCATGACGTCCGCGTTCATCAAACCGCTAAGACCTGTCGCAGGTGCTTTACGCGTGAAGAACCATGGGTAACGGATTGTCAATTGGCCTTCTGTTTGTTCCATACGCTCGGCGAGCTCTTGCGCGAACTCGATTAACGAACGGTTTGATACCGTCCACCCTTGTTGATGGTACGCGTCGAGCTGCTCTGTCAAACGAGACATGTTGATCCCTTTACGGTCTTGTACGAGCGATGTCGTTAATTCAAATGTGGCGACCGTTGACTGGACTCCTTCTGGCGTCTCGACGTTCACGGGATGTTTCACGTTCGAGATCCC
The DNA here is from genome assembly GCF_018617075.1 of Exiguobacterium sp. s123. Classification (GTDB taxonomy): domain Bacteria; phylum Bacillota; class Bacilli; order Exiguobacteriales; family Exiguobacteriaceae; genus Exiguobacterium; species Exiguobacterium profundum. The sequence continues at coordinate 132,562 of NZ_JACSJL010000005.1, forward strand.
AACACTGTCGAGGGCGAACAAGAAGTTTTTCGGTGTATTTTGTAAATCGACCATTTGTTCTTTTTCGGTCGGCTTTGTTCCTTTAATCGGTGGGACCGACCCGAACAATTTATGTCGTTCTGCTTTAGTAGGTAAAGCGACATGGCTTGTAGACATAATCGGATTCTCCTTTTTTCGAGCGATTTAAAGCACCACTCGTTCTTGTTAGGATTTTATCACGAAATGATGGCTGAACGGGTATGATTTTGCTCTCATAACATGTTTTGAATATGCAATCGGAAAAAATCCTTCAGATATTGAAGAAAGAGGATTGATTTACTTTGTGAACGGGAATAAAATGGTCCTGTGAACTTAAAAAATAGATCACTCTTAAATATGAAGGAATTGAAAGAAAAAAGGAGATGTTTTTATGGATTGGCAGTTAATCCTGCAGTACGCCTGGATCGTCGTCGTGCTCGTCGGTTTAGAAGGCTTGTTATCTGCAGACAACGCGCTCGTCTTGGCCGTCATGGTTAAACACTTACCGCGTACAGAACAGAAAAAGGCATTATTTTATGGACTCCTCGGGGCGTTCGTCTTCCGATTTATCGCATTGTTCTTAATCTCGTTCTTAATCAACGTATGGCAAGTTCAAGCGATTGGTGCATTTTATCTGATTGGAATGAGTGGTCGACACTTGTATATGACGTATAAGGCACGAGGCCAAGAACCGAAGCAAGACTTGGCGGCTGAAGCGAAAGAAGAGACGGCTGTCACGGAGAAGCCGGTGTCGAAGAAAGAATTTTGGCTCACTGTCGCAAAAGTCGAATTTGCGGACATCGCCTTTGCGGTCGACTCAATCTTGGCAGCAGTCGCGCTCGCTGTGAGTGTCAAACCGCTTGGTCTCGGGGAAATCGGTGGGATTGACTCGGGTCAGTTCTTCGTCGTCTTGACAGGTGGACTCATCGGGGTCGTCTTGATGCGATTCGCAGCTCGGATTTTCGTCAAGTTGCTTCATCAGCGTCCGACACTTGAAACGGCCGCTTTCATCATCGTCGGTTGGGTCGGGGTCAAGTTGACGGTGCTCGTACTTGAACACCCTGGTTTCAAGGAATTGATTGCCGGAACACCATTCGAATTCATGGGACTCCCAGACGGGTTCGTCCACTCGACAGCTTGGACGATTTTCTTCTGGTCGGTCATGGTCGGGATTGCGACATGGGGCTGGTTCTCATCGAAACCGACAGCGGTCAAACAATAAAAAGTGGTCTCTCGTTTTTAAGCGAGAGACCTTTTCTTATGCAGTTACATTCTCTTTGTCGTAAATCGGCACCCACCCCTCAGTCGTCACGAAAATGCGAACGGCGACGACTTGACGGTCTTCTTGCAACGTGAAGTAATGACGTGTGTTGACCGGTACGGAGATGAGGTCACCCGGATTGAGCTCGATATTGAAGTATCCGCGCTCAGCATCATCGATTGCAAAAATGCCGTGACCACTGACGATGAAACGAACCTCGTCATCTGTATGGTGATGCTCTTTTTGGAAGTTGACGAGCAGTTCATCTAAATTCGGTGTCGAATCGGATAGTGAGATGACGTCAGCCGTCTTGTAGCCGCGTCGTGCCGACACATCTTGAATCTCGTCACGGAACGTCGCCAAGATAGTTTCTTTGTCCTCGTCTGTCAGTTGATAGTTTTCTTGAAGGGAAGCCGGTAATTTCGCGATATCCCATGCTTCGTAAAGGATGTCTCGTGATTCTAAAAAGTCACGTACCTCTTGTTGATCACTGACGCGTTCTTCGGTTTGTTGAAAATAAATTGTTGCCATGTTGAATTCCTCCTTATGAATGGACGCCTAGGGCGCGTAATTTTAATGAATAGCTGAACAAAAATTCATATGCCTCTAAATAACGTTTTGCCGCAGCGGGCGTTTCGCCCCAAACGGTGATCCCGTGGTTCCGGATGAGGACGGCACCGGCATCGCCTGTGACATGTAGCGCGAACGCACGGGCGAGCGTCGGGATATCCGCGTGATTTTCGATAATGGGAATCCGGACACTTGCCGTCTCTTCCCAATAACCGAGCGCCTTGATGATTTCTTGACCTGTGAACGTCACGTGACCTTTTGCTGCATACAGTTCCGAGATGACGTTATTGTCGACCGTATGCACGTGAAGTGAACAGGTTGCGTTCGTGTTGTTAAAAATTTCGACGTGTAGCAACGTTTCCGCGGACGGTTTGCCTGTCTGCTCTCCAATCAATTGACCGGTCGCATCAACGAGGACGAAATCTTCATCGGTGCGCTTTCGTTTATCACGACCGCTTGCCGTCACGAGGAACGTCAACGGGTCGTCCGATACGCGGATCGCCAGGTTCCCGCTCGTTCCGGGGAACCAGTCTCGTGCGGCGAGCTCGTCTTTAATGTCGGCAAGTTCTCCCCACCGTTCTTGCACAGTCATACGTTCACTCCTTTCATATGAGCTGAGATATCGTAGAATGTCTCGAACGGAACATGTCGAATTCCTTCCGCCTCACATAGCGAAATCAATTGCCCCCGTGCATACACGACGTCGGCACGTTTGGCGATTTCAAAATCAGTGACAGAGTCCCCGATGACAATCAACGTGTCGGTAGGTGAGACGATCTGTCGAGCAATCGTCGGCTTGCAGCATCCGCAGTCGTTCGAACAATGAACATCGCATGCATGAGGCCATGTGACGCGCGCTGTCTCTCCTGAAAAATCAACGTGATTGCAGAAGATGTGTTCCGGTGCGACGTAACCTTCTAAAATCGGATGGACGAAAAAGTCCATGCCCCCACTGACGACATCAAATCGAAAGCCGTGCGACTGGGTCTCTTGCAAAAACTCGACAAACCCCGCTCGAAGCGTGATGGTCGACTGAAGAAACTCACGATACTGCTCTTGCTGGTTACTTGGGAGCAAGCTGAACATCTGACCGACGCCTTCGCGAATGGAGAGCGTTTGGTTCAACACACCATCTTTGAGTTCGACCCATTCAGGTGGGGCGAACCGTCGCATCAACGCGATGATGTTATCTTCTTCCGTGATGGTCCCGTCGAAATCACAGATGACGTGCGTACTCATCGCGCACCCCACGCATCTAATGCAGTCGTTAAGGCATCAGTCTCGCTCGTCTTACCGATTGCCTGATCGATCGCTTGGCGGAACGCCCTCGCTCCGGCAGCCGCACCGTCTGGGTGTCCGTGAATCCCGCCGCCGGCATTGATGACGACATCCGTTCCGAAGTCACGAATCAAATCCGGGACGAGTCCTGGGTGAATCCCGGCAGAGGGGACCGCCAGAATCGGTTTCGTCCAATGGGATTCCGTCGCATACGTTTGAATCTGTTGTGTTTCGTCTTTCGGTGTCGACAGCGAACCGTATGGCGAAGGGAAGAGCGTCAAGTCCGCCCCGGCGAGTCGAATCAGTTTCCCGAAGAGTAGGGAATGATGAATCGATCCGGTCAACGCTCCTGCAAAAGCGGGATGTGCCAAAATCGGGACGTGAATCTCAGAATCTTTGGCGAGCTCTCGCAATGCGTCAAGCCCGTACGTATACACGTTGAACAACAATGCGGTCGCGCCTGCCTCAATCAATCGCTTCGCCTGGTCGCGTAAGGTGAAAACGGGACCGCTCAACGTCACTGCGTATAGAACGGAACGACCCGTCAATTCTTTATGTTCTTGAATGATCGATGCTCCAATCCGAGCCCGTTCGAGCGATGGGGTGAGCGGATTGTCATATAAAATCTCGTCGTCTTTCACGAGATCGATGCCACCTGCGAACTGGTCCCGGAGTTGTGTCGCCAAAAAATCAAGGTCCCGTCCGATGACGCCTTTGAAGATGCTCATGGCGAGCGGTCGGTCGTGTACTCGAAGGATGTCGCGGACCCCTTCGACTCCGAATGCGGCACCCGGAAAGTCCGGTTCGAGCTCCTCTGGAAGCGAGAGGTCGACGAGTTTGACGTTTGGGTCGAGCGACAGTTTTCCGAATGTCGTCGTCAGAATGGACGAAAAGTCCGGTGTCACGTTATGTAGCGGGTAGCGAATCGAGAAGCGACTTGTCGTTTCTTGTTGGGACGTGGCGATGACCTCACCTCGGAACGCTTGCAGTTGATATTGTTCGAGATGGTTCAACTCGGTCCATGTCCCGACGGTCAGCTCATGTGCGATTTTCTCAGCTACACGCTCGACGTGATCGGTATGTTTGATTTCATAAGTAGCGATGATTCCCATAAGTTCCTCCTTTCAGGTCAAACAAAAAATGACCTCATGCCAAGGCAAGAGGTCATTCAAAAAAACAATGAACTCTTATCTCTCAGCGTTAGCTGCAAGAATTAGCACCGTGCCATTTCTGGTCGGTTGCTGCGACATCATCGGGCTTGTCCCTCCGTCTGCTCTTGATAAGAATAGTTGTGAAGTTGTGAAATTTAATTGAATTTTTACATAGAATCGCTCACTCGTCAATTCCTTTTTTTGAGAAAAAAAGTTTAAAAATAATGTTTCTATATATGCGTGTCGAAAATAAGTGGGCGACTGAAAATAGAGGATTGACAACTAGCATGCCTAGTCCGTAATATTCGTCTCAACACGTCAAACACAATTACATCATTTACTCTTATCGCGAGTTGGCAGAGGGAATTGGCCCTAAGACGCCGCAGCAACCGACCATTTGGCACGGTGCTACATCCACCAGACACATGTCTGAAAGATGAGAGGAACAACCAATTTGGGTGTGCCTCTTTCTCGCGGAGAAAGGGGCTTTTTTCATGCATAGAGTTAAGAAAGGGGAAAACCATCATGGCTTATGAGGCGTTTACAGAACAGAGTGTCGTCGAACACGTTCGACAGTTAGGGTTACTAGAAGAGGGGATTGCAGAATGTGAGGAAATTGGGGATGGCAATTTAAATCTCGTCTTTCGCATTCGTCAAGGAGAAACGTCATTAATCGTGAAACAAGCGTTGCCGTACGCAAAAGTTGTTGGAGAGAGTTGGCCGCTCACGCTTGATCGTTCGTGGATCGAACAACTGGCACTCCGTGAGTTTTCAAAAGTCGTACCACAATTTGTACCAGATGTACTCGGTAGTGACCGTGAACTCGCCTATACGATTTTAGAAGATTTATCATCGTTCGAAATCGTCCGCACCGGCTTCCTAAAAGGAGAGAGCTACCCGAACTTAGCCCGCCACGTCGGTACGTTCCTCGGGGAAACGTTGTTTGCGACGTCTGACTACGCGAATGGACCACTCGTGAAGAAACAAATTGAAAAAGAGTATTACAATCCAGAATTATGCGATATCACGGAGAAACTGATCTTCACCGACCCGTATCGCGACGCAGAATCGAATCAAATCGAGCCAGTCCTTCGTCCGGATGTGGAGCAACTCTGGTCAGACCTCGCTTTGAAAATTGAAGTGACCAAATTGAAGGTTGGGTTCGTGACGAAGCACGAAGCGCTACTGCACGGGGATTTACATACAGGAAGCATTTTTGCGACCCGTCAAGAAACAAAAATTATCGATCCCGAATTTGCGTTTTACGGTCCGTTCGGCTTTGACATTGGTCAAATCATTGCTCATCTGGTGTTCTCAACGTATTCGCATCCGTTGAAACGATTCGAACGCTTCACAGAAGTACTCACCGTCTGGGAGACGTTCGAAAAAACGTTCCGTACCCGCTTTACACAGGCCGCAGAGCCGTTCAACACAGTAGGATTCGTGGACGAACTGTTGCCATCCATTTTGAGTGACGCCATCGGCTACGCAGGCTGCGAATTGATTCGGCGGACTGTCGGTCTGGCTGGAGTCGCCGACTTAGAGACATTACCAGACGACCTTCGCATCGAACGGAAACGCCACGCCTTAGAGCTCGGTACGCGTCTCATCAAACAGCGCCATCAAATTCAATCCATCGATCAATTGATTCCAGTCTTGTCGGAGGTGCGCGTATGAGTGTGCAAAGTATTCATTTCGATGCCGACACGGAAGTGTTGACGATTTTAGATCAGACGCTGTTGCCGCAAGAAGAGCGCTATGTCGAAGTGTTGACGCTTGAACAGGCCGAGCAGGCAATCAAGTCGCTTCAAGTTCGCGGTGCACCGGCCATCGCTTATTTCGGAGCGTTTGTCCTTGCGAAAGAAGCGTCACGTCTGCAAGATAATCCATATTTTCATCTCCAATTGAATCAAGTCGGTCAACGGTTGATTGCGACAAGACCGACCGCGGTCAACTTACAGCATGTCATCGAATCACTCCTTCGATTGAATGTGGGGGAGGACTTTGAACAGATTGCAAAAGCGATCAAGCATCGTGCAATTGAAATCTATGAACAAGACGTGGCTACGTATCGCACGATTGGGGAACATGCGCTCACCGTGTTACCCGCTGGTGGCAACGTTTTGACGATTTGTAACGCCGGTGCCATCGCGACGTCACGATACGGTACCGCGCTCGCGCCGTTCTATGTCGGGAAAGAGCGTGGCATCCCGTTTCGGGTGTTCGCGTCCGAAACGCGACCGCTGCTTCAAGGAGCACGACTGACCGTATGGGAGCTCGACCGGGCAGATATCGATGTCACACTGATTACAGATAACATGGCGGCCTGGACCATCCAGACGAAACAAATCGATGCTATCATCGTCGGGGCGGACCGCATCACCCGTACCGGTCATACGGCCAACAAGATCGGAACACTCCAGCTTGCGATTTTGGCGAAGCATTACGGCATCCCATTCTATGTGGCTGCTCCGCATTCGACATTCGATTTAGAGGCAGATGACACGATTCAAATCGAAGAACGGGACGCGCATGAAGTGACCCATATCGGGGGACATCCGACGGCACTCGTCGGCATCACCGTCTTCAATCCGGCGTTTGATGTGACACCACCCGAACTGATTACCGGTCTAATTACAGAGACAGGTGTGCTCGAACCGACTGAGTCGGTCATTGTAGAACATGTAGGAGGAAACACATATGTCTAAAAAAATCATCTTCTTCCTGTTGACCGTCATCCTGGCACTTGCCGGATGCACGAACGAACAGGCTCAACCGAAAACGACTACGACAACAAGTAAAACGGAAGCGAAAACCGTCAACGTCTCAAATGAGACGCTTCCGAAAAATCTAGAAGTCGCCCTCGTCATGCAGATGTCGATCGGGACGTTCTCTTCGCAGTATATCGAAGGGGTGACCGAGCAAGTCGAAGCGTTCGGTGGCAACGTGAAAGTGTATAACGCCGAAAATGATTTGTCGAAAATGGCGAGTTATGTCGATACGGCAACGACGCAAGGAGTCGATGTGATCTTGATTGACCACGGACGTGCCGATGCCTTGAAAGAGCCTGTTCAACGGGCGCTCGACAAAGGCATCAAAGTTGTCGTATTCGATAACGATTTGACGAATGAAGGCGTGACGGTCATCGACCAAGACGATTATTCACTCGCATGGCGCTCACTCAAAGCACTCGCGGAAGATTTAGACGGGGAAGGGAACATCGTCACGATTTGGGTCGGTGGATTCACACCGATGGAACGCCGTCATACGATTTATGATGCATTCTTGAAACGGTATCCGGGCATCCAGGAAGTCGCGAAGTTCGGTTCGGCGACGAACAACACGGCGCTCGATACGCAAAGCCAGATGGAGGCGATTTTGAAGAAGTATCCAGAAGGCGAAATCGATGCGGTGTTTGCGATGTGGGATGAGTTCGCCAAAGGGGCGAGCCGTGCCATCAAGCAGGCTGGCCGTGACGAGATTGCCGTTTACGGGATTGATTTGAGTGACGAAGACTTGCAACTCATGCAAGAAGAGGGGAGTCCGTGGAAAGTGACAGCTGCCACAGATCCAGCCGAAATCGGCCGCATTCAAGTCCGATACGCTTATCAAAAAGTGGTCGGGGAAGAAACGCCTTCCATTCATTCGGTCGACCCATATCTAGTGGACCGTGATGTCTTGCCGAATGAGCCTGTCACGATGGATGACCTTGGACAGTACGTGCCAGGTTGGGGCGAATCGAATGCGGCATGGTCGGATTGGATGAAGGAGACAGACTGATGATTCGCTTGGAACGAATCACGAAACAATATGGTGACGTCACGGTGCTCGATCAACTATCCTTCAGTTTAAAGCCGGGAGACATTCATGGGCTTCTCGGTCTGAACGGGGCCGGTAAGAGTACGCTCATCAAACTGCTAAACGGAACGGCTGAACCGACGTCCGGCGAGTTGTCCATTGATGGAAAATCAATCCGCCTCACACCAGCGGAAGCGATTCGTCATGGCATCATCACGGTGTCACAAGAAGTCGATGATGCGCTCTATTTGGACTTGCCTGTATATGAGAACGTCCTTCCATGGCAGACGGTGAAACGGATTCGTCCGCAACGTTTGAAACAGCGAGCGAAACGCGTGTTATCCCGAGTCGGTTTAGAGGTCGATCCAACGCGTCCAGCCGGTCACTTCCCGCTAAGCGTGAAACAGCGCCTTCTCATCGCTCGGGCACTCGAGAGCGATGCCAAGTATTTGCTCCTCGACGAACCGACCGCTGCCTTATCGGAAACGGATGCCGACGCCTTACTTGAATTGTTACAGAAGCTTGCGGCAGAAGGAGTCGGGATTGTATTGGTCACGCATCGTTCAAACGAGCTCACCCGGGTCACGTCGACCTCGACGTTTCTTCGGGACGGACGTGTCGTGTACGATGGACCGTACCAATCGCTCTCTTCAGAAGCGGTGCAGACATTTTTGAGTGGGACAACATTTGATGCGGCGTTAGAAAAGGCGGTGCCGGAAGACACGATTTGTTTGTCCGCGCAGTTGACTCTTCCGGCGTTTCAATCGGAGATTTCGATTGAAGCGTATGGCGGAGAAGTGCTCGGGATTGGTGGATTGACAGGAAGTGGGAAGACGGAACTGATGGAAGCGTTGTTCGGTCTTTCTGGGATTCGTCAATCCATCACAATCGAGGGGAAAGAGCACGTGATCAAAGAACCGGCAGACGCCGTACGTTTAGGATTTGCACTCGTTCCAGAGGAGAGACGTCGTCATGGATTATTTTTAGACGAGACGATTGAACGGAACGTGATTGCTGTCGCAGGAAAGGCAACTCGCGTTTCGGACGTATTGGCATCGCTTTGCGTCCGTTATGCGAACGTGAAACAACCGGTTCGTGAGCTGAGTGGTGGAAATCAACAGAAGGTCGTCTTTAGCAAATGGTTACTCGAAGACCGAGACATTTATCTGCTCGACGAACCGACAAAAGGAATTGATATCGCAGCGAAACAAGACGTATATGAACGCGTCATTGCACTCGCGAAACAAGGGAAGACCGTATTGTTCACCTCGAGTGAGCGACACGAGCTCGAACGGGTCGCCAATCGAATTCTTTGGCTCGACCGTGGACAACTTGCAGAGAAAGGAGGCGCATGACATGGCACAGTTAGTAGTCAAAGAACGAAAACGAATCAGCGGTCATATCGGTCAGTATGGAACGTTACTCGCAATCCTTAGTTTGATTGCGGTCTTTACCGTGACGAACGATCAATTTCTGACATACGCAAACTTTAGTGACATCATCAAATCGGTTTCAATCGTTTCGCTACTTGCCCTCGGCGTCACGTTTTCGCTCATCGTCGGAGGATTCGACTTGTCGGTCGGCTCGACGGCGAGTCTTGCGACAATCGGGGCAGCGGCAAGTCTCGTCCTTCATCGACAAGAGCTTCTCGTCGCTCTGCTGATCCCACTTGCACTCGGGATTCTCGTCGGGCTGTTGAACGCGCTCGTCACAATCAAATTCCGATTACCGGATTTACTAGCGACACTCGCCATCATGTACGTCATTAACGGGATTCAGTTGACGTATACGAAAGGATTCTCGATTTATGACAACATGCCGATTGAAGGGGGGACGGCGCCAGGGCGTTTCATCCCGTCATTTCTATTCATCGGTCAAGGGACGATCGGTCCGATTCCGTTCGTCGCCCTGCTCATGCTGGTGTTCTTTATCGGAGCGCATCTATTCTTGACTTATACGCGGACCGGGCGTGAATTTTATTACGTCGGGTCGAACGCCGAAGCGGCCCGTCGTTCCGGGATCGCCGTGAATCGAATCAAGTTGTACGCCTACGTACTCAGCGGATTGTTTGCAGCCATCGGCGGAATCATTCTTGCATCTCGGATTGGTACGGGACAAGTCTCGGCTGGAGCACCCCTTTTGATGGACGCTGTCGCGGCTGCCTACATCGGCTACGCCGTCTTTGGGACAGGGCGCCCGAACGTGATCGGGACATTGATTGGAGCTATTTTGATTGGAATTCTCTTGAACGGACTGACGATGTGGGACGTGCCGTATTATGCGCAAGACATCGTCAAAGGGACGATTTTAATTGGAGCGCTCGGTCTTTCTTATATTCAGAAGAAACAGCGGACATGACAAAACCCCCGGACATCAGTTGTTCGGGGGTTCGCTTTGTTCACGTGTCATTGAAAGAAACGGATACACACCACCATTCGTCTCCTGCATGAACGTGTCTTGTGGGATGAAGCCTAGAGACTCGTATAATCGGATGGCCCGTTTATTAAACGTGGCGACGGCAAGACGCACTGTGCGAGTCCCATATGTCGCCTCAATCCAATTTATGATTGACGTGAGGAATCGATGTCCGTTGCCGCTCCCCGTCAAATCAGGGTGCATGCCGAGACCGATAGAAACAGCGTCTACTGATTCGAATTGCAACGTGACGAAACCGATGAGTTCGTCGTTAAGAATGGCGAACGTTGTATCACCTCGCTCATCTGCATCTAAAAATGAGGCGAGATCTTCTTCGTCAGCATCCATATTGTAAAACGCGTATTCGCCTTCATAGCGCCACTCGAAAGCGATCAATTCGGCTTGCTCTTGGGTGAGTGGTTGAAACGTATAATTCATTGAAATTCCTCGTCTCTGATCGAATTGGTCATGCTACACTCAAATCGTATCATGAAAATAAGGGGAGGGAACATGATGGCAGTCAAATTGGACATGGTCGGGATCGTCGTGACGGATATGAAGCGGTCGCTCGATTTCTATCGGGCGCTCGGGTTTGAGATTCCGGAAGCGATGAACGGGGAAGCACATGTAGAGATTGACGAAGGAGGCGTGCGTCTCGCGTTCGATACGGTAGAAGTGGCCGAATCGGTATACGGGGAATGGAAACAGGCAGACGGGCATCGAATCGAGCTTGCCTTTTTATGTGACAGTCGTGAGTCATTGAATGCTTTGTATGACTCAATCCTTGAACAAGGTTATGCGTCACACAAAGCACCGTGGGATGCGTTCTGGGGTCAACGTTACGCCATCCTGTACGATGCGGATGGGAATTTGATTAGTCTGTTCGCCTCATAAAAATAATCCCGGGCCATGTGGCTCGGGATTATTTTTTGTCGTGGCACTCTCCCCATGAACAAAGGGCATTCATGGCGGGTTGCAGTCCGAGGGCGTCTTCGGTCAATGAATATTCGACGTGCAGGTGCTTCTCGGTCGAGTAGTCGACACGGCGAACCATGCCGAGCTGCTCGAGCTCGCGCAATTGGTCGGTCAACACTTTTCGGCTGACGTCCGGAATCGCTCGTTGAATATCAGAAAAACGAAGCGGTCCATCTTGAAGCGTGCAGTACACTTGGGGGCGCCATTTGCCGCCGATAATCTCAAGTGCGCGGTTGACGGGGAACGATGTGGTCATGTTCAAGGAACCTCACTTTCGGGTAGTTACTTCAATGTGCGTACTTTTTTTCTTGCTTCAATGACAGTATCTTATCGTTACCCGCTAAATTGAGCAAACAAAAAGGAGTAAATGAAACATGACATATCCAAGAACGTTTTCACACATCGGTCTTTCTGTACCGAGCGTCGCTGAGGCCGTAAAATTTTATGAGGACGTGATGGGGTGGTATACGATTATGACACCATCAGACGTCGTCGAGGATGATTCGCCAATCGGTGTGATGTGTACCGACGTCTTCGGACCGGGCTGGGGCAAATTCCGAATCGCTCATATGTCAACGGGAGACGGAATCGGGATTGAGTTGTTCGAATTTCCGAACAACGAAACACCAGAAGACAACTTCGAGTTTTGGAAGACAGGGATCTTCCACTACTGTGTACAAGACCCTGACATCGAAGGGCTCGTCGAGAAGATTATCGCTCACGGCGGGAGACAACGGATGCCGATTCGTGAATACTACCCAGGTGAAAAACCGTACCGCATGGTGTACTGCGAAGATCCATTCGGCAACCTCGTTGAAATTTATTCACACTCATACGAACTCACGTATTCGGAAGGAGCTTACTAAACATGAAAGCATGGCTACTCGATCAACCTGGTCTTGATCATCTGCATATTGGAGAAATCGACCGACCGACACCAGGAGCGGGAGAACTGTTGATTCGTGTCGAAGTGGTCGCCTTGAATCCGGTCGATTATAAAGTCGGATCAAACGGAAACCCGAATTGGTCATATCCACACATTCTCGGTGTCGACCTCGTCGGAGAAGTCGTTGAGGTCGGTTCGAGTATCGCCAACATCATTACGGGTTCGCGTGTGGCTGTTCATACGGATCTTTCGAAATATGGGGGATTCGCCGAGTATACGGTCGTCGATGCCCGGGCGTGTGCGGTCGTTCCGCAAGGTGTAAGCGATGAGGCGGCGGCTTCTATCCTGTGTGCGGGGATGACAGCATATGAAGCGGTCATGCAGAAGCTGAACACGCGAGATAAGGAGACGATTCTCATACACGCAGGAGCGGGCGGTGTCGGTGGATTTGCGATTCAGCTCGCAAAACGGCTCGGTCTGAAGGTATTCACGACGGCATCTCCTGAGAACGTTGAGTGGGTAGAATCACTCGGGGCGGACGTGGTGATTGATTATAACGTCGAGGACGTGACGGCACGGATCATGGAAGAAACAGATGGACGTGGTGTCGACCTGATTTTGAATACAGTCGGACGAGACGTTGCGACAGCAGACCTAGATCGTCTCGCATTCAGCGGACACCTCGCCTACATCGCCGGGCCACCAGACATGACGAACATGAAAGGCTTCACGTTATCTCCTTCGATTCACGAAGTGGCACTCGGGGCGGCGCATGCGAGCGAGGACGAACATGCGATTCGCAACTTGGCGTATATGGCCGAAGAGATGATGAACTTGCTCGATGCAGGTGAACTAAACGATCTCGTCACAGAAGTGTTGTCGTTCGACCAATTGAAAGAAGGTCTCGAAAAACTACAAACGCGAAAAGTGCGCGGTAAACTCATCGTCCGCATTCGCGACTGAAGAGAGGACTCCCTGTTATACTGACAGGGAGCTTATTTGTCGAGGAGGGGAAAGAATGGAGCGATTGGCAGACACGTATCGTCAGACGAACGTTCAATTGAGCGGTCACGGCAAACGGGAAGCCGGGGTATTGAAACGCGCATTTGAGCATGTGCGTGAAGATGAGCCGAGTGATCAGTATGGACAGGGGAAAACGATTCGACAGTTCGAAGAGAAGATGGCACAGGTTCTTGGGAAAGAGTCGGCAGTATTCTTTCCAAGCGGTACGATGGCACAGCAGATTGCGCTACGCATTTGGTGTGATGAGACAGGGAAGAAAAAGGTCGCATATCACCCGCTGTGCCACCTTGAAATTCATGAGCAGGATGGTTTAAAAGAGTTGCATCACATCGAACCGATTTTAGTGGGGGACGAAAACCGATTGATGACGCTCGAAGAGATTCAAGCGTTACCGGACATCGCGTGTCTGTTGCTCGAACTGCCACAACGAGAAATCGGTGGGGAATTGCCGACGTTCGAGGAACTTGTGGCAATTCATGAACACTGTCGTGAGAAAGGGATTCATCTACATCTGGATGGTGCACGACTGTTCGAATCGCTTCCGTATTATGAAAAAGAGGCTTCTGAGATTTGTGCGCTCTTTGATAGCGTATACGTCTCGTTTTATAAAGGAATCGGTGGCATTGCCGGCGCCATCCTTGCTGGACCGAAGGCATTTTGTGACACGTCGAAAGTATGGAAGCGACGCTACGGTGGTGACTTGATCAGCTTATATCCATACATCCTGTCTGCGGATTATTATTATGAGCTACGAAAAGACAAGATGGCCGAGTATCGAAACGAGGCCGTCCGCTTAGCAGCACGCTTCAATGAACTCGATGGCGTGTGGACGACTCCACGCATCCCGGTCACGAATATGTTCCATCTTCATTTTCAAGGGGAGAAGGAAGAAATTGGTGAGAAAATTGCGCGCATCCAAGAAGAAACAGGAGTAGGCATTACGGGGTATCTTGTTGAAAAAGACGGACACTGTTCAACCGAAGTAAGCATCGGAGATACGTTTGAACGGATTACGCGAGAACAGCTTGATGGATTGTTTCGGCAGTTCAGATGAATCAAAACATGCACCATTCCTTTTCGGGAACGGTGCATGTTTTTTACTGGCTTACAATCGCTTCGAGACGATCGAGTTGGGAAGTGAACCCTTCGACAGCGCCCATTTCGACGACTTGTTGGAGAGCCTCTTCATTCGTGAATTCGGAGCGACTAATGAATAACGTGCCTTCTGATGTATCGAGAAATTCATTTGTGATCGTCATGACAGGCAAGTCCGGATTGACGTGTCCGTCCGCATCCGAGAATGCATCCGTATAGACGATTTGGGAGTATGGATCGATGTCGATAAAGGTTGATTTGCCCCATGATTCCATACCATAAAAGTCACCTTGTTCTTTGTCGACACAAGTCATGCAATAATGCCAAATCCCCCCCGGTTTGAAGTCGAAGCTGTATACTTTCGTCTCCCATCCGGACGGTCCCCACCATTTCTCTAAATGTGCAGGTGTCGAGAATGCTTCAAATACAAGTTGGCGTGGTGCCTTGAACAGACGTTCCATAATCAATGTCGTGCCCTCTATATGTGATTTGACCGTACTCATGATCCATTCTCCTCTCGCTGTGACTCCGCTAAAAACGTCTCCAATCGATCGAGTCGCTCTGTTTCCCGAGCCATATAGGTCCGCCAAGCATCTAATGGTTCGAGTGCTTGAGACTTGAGTGCATAACGTCTTCGATTGGCATCAATGGTTACTGTGACGAGACCTGCATCATACAGAATTCGCAAGTGCTTCGATGTCTGCGGTTGACTGATCCCAAGCTGATTTGCCATCATTCCGACCGTCCACTCTTGTTTCCGTAACAATTCGATCATCCGCAACCGGTTCGGGTCGGCTAACGCATGAAACAAAGAAGCCAATCTCTCTTCCATTTTTCGTCACCGTCCTCTTGCTTTTAATATTCCCAATTAGGAATATTCCGTAACAGGAATACTCAATATTTAAACAATAAATCAAGTAGCATCTCACCAATCGGTCGTTCTTTTCCTTCATAAGGAAAAGCGTGGATATGGATGGCGGGATTAAAATTCAATTCGATGATACCGTATTCGATTTGCGCATCATCGAGAGAGGGAATCATCATATCGACACCACAGATGGTTGCCCCGACTGACTTAGCGGCATCGACAGCAATACGCTTATAGATGTCAGAAATTTGATCCGTATAGTCGATACTATCTCCGCCGGTACTGATATTAGAGTTTTCGCGTAAGAAGACACGCTCATCGAGAGCGGGAATACTATCGGGTGTCTTGCCTTGAGCACGTAAAAATGAGATGACGACCTCGTCGATGTCGATTTTCTCGAGAGGTGTCTTGTATCCTTTTCCGCGTAACGGGTCTTCATTTTTTGTCGCAACGAGTTGACGGATCGAAGAGGTGCCATCTCCAGTGACGTTCGCCGGGACACGATGGAGGATGCCCGCGACGTCATCCCCGATGACGAGGAAGCGATATTCTTTTCCGGGTAAGAATGTCTCAAGTAAAACGACATCATCAAACGTTTTCGCATACTGAAATGCAGACCGTGCTTCATCATACGTCGCTCCGTCTTTAAAAATGTGAATACCGACTCCGAAGTTTGTGGACTTTGGTTTTAAGACGATGGGTTGTTTTGAAAATGAATCCCATGCCTGACGTAAATCTGATTCATCTTGAAGTTCTACCCCTTCAGGGACACGAATGCCATGCTCTGCGAGTACAAACTTTGTCACCGTTTTATTCTCCATCATTAAGACGGAAACATAATTGTCTTTTGAAGTTTTCGTTGCCTGTTTGACGTATTCTTCGTGTTTGCCGTTTCGAATCCGAATGAACTGGTCGGAACGATCGATGACATCGACACGATAACCACGTTTAATTGCGGATTTCATTAAGATTTGAGTAGACAGTTCCAGGTCGGCATAACCGTGGATGCGAAAACGATTTGCATAGGCGTCCTCATAAAAGTGTTCTGCTTGGGCGAGGGACCATGCGTGATAACCCGTCTCGGTCATAATCGTCTTTAATCGGGAAGCGTACGTCCGGTCCACGTGATCAATTTTTTCGCGTACAGCGGGAAAGACATCTTCGAAGCCGAGGTCATACTGTGTGTTGAACGAATCGATGGCGTCGAGAAGTTCTGTCGCGTACGTGTGTAAAGGTATGGCGTAACCATCTCGAGTCAATATGCTTGCGGGAGACATGCCTTCTTTGGCGACACGTTGTTGATTATTGTACGCTTCAGCTTGCCAATCGACATGAGATGTCTCCTTAGTAAAGGTCAAGTACAACAAAAACAGATGAAGGAACCGTAAATCTGAACGAGCAATTCCGGTCTTTTCAAACGGATTCAAATCGATATTGCGAATTTCAATGTAATCGATACCGTGTGCCTCGAGTTGATTTAAGTCGTTACCACCTTTCGATGTTTTCAATCGGATGGGGGAGTAGAGTTCGTTCGGATTGGCAATCTCGCCTTTGGCAATGAACCGTTTTACATCGTCTATATAACTTGAGAGTGTCGCATAATTTGGATAAAGCGGTTCAACATTCGTGTACCCACAGTCGCTATTCCGATATGACAATGCTTGTTTATTTGAAAAAGTGTCTACATGGAGCGCTTGCATCTGGCTGACACATCGTTCTTCATAACTCGCATGTACGGCTGGGGTAGCACCGAGCAAATAGACGATGAGCCAACGCATTCGTAAATATTGACGAACTAACTTCAAATATAGGTGATCTTTGAAGTGTCGATTTTGTTCAGGGGATCCTTCGTATAATGCGGATAACATCTCATCGGAAAATGAAAAGTTGAAATGGATTCCAGAAATGAGTTGTTTTTTCGCACCATATTTTTGGAG
This sequence comes from Exiguobacterium sp. s123, assembly GCF_018617075.1. Lineage (GTDB taxonomy): Bacteria > Bacillota > Bacilli > Exiguobacteriales > Exiguobacteriaceae > Exiguobacterium > Exiguobacterium profundum. The sequence continues at coordinate 149,837 of NZ_JACSJL010000005.1, forward strand.
CAGATGCTCACGATAACGGCTAGCCTCTATTCCGGACACACCAAAATCAGCGAGTGGAATCGTACCACCTTCCGGCAAGGCACATGGCATCGATTGTGGCCAAAGGCGTTCATCGCCTATGTTGAGCGCCGTGATGTCGTATAGCGTTTCTAAAAAATGATGTGCCGCCTCAATCGTCGGAAACGTTGGAGTGACGAGCTCAATTTGACTTTCAGAAAAGTCGGTCGTGATGTATGGATGAGTCGCTTTATGACCGAGTGCTTTTGGATGCTTCGTAACAGCTAGTGTGCCTTCTGACGTGACGCGTAACATTTCTCGCTCGATGGCAAATTTTCCACTTGTGATGAGATGGTGGGGTAGTTGATTAAACTGCTTCTGCAAGGGAAATCACTTCCTTTTTCGTTAGTCGGACAAAGAGGGCGGAGACAAGCCCTTTTGTGATACTTGAGATGGCGATACTCCACCAGATGGCATCGATTCCGAGATAAGGCTCAAGAACAAATGCGAGCGGGATACGGGCCACTGTGAAAATAATCGAGATGGTCGCGGGGATTTTCGGTAATCCGAGTCCTGAGAAGTATCCGTTTCCGATCATTTCAATCGATGAGAAGACGAGCGAAATGCCAATAATTCGCAAGTAGCTCGCCCCAATTTCGATGGTTCGAACGTCATCGACGAATAGACCAATGAGTAAATCTGGGACGATTAAAAATAACAACATGATGAATCCTGTGTAAACCATCCCGAGTCGGGTCGTTACCCGGTAACCTTCATGAACACGATCTACTTTTCGTGCCCCGAGGTTTTGACCGGTATAGCTAGCCATTGCTCCGTTCAAGCCACCAATCATCATGTAGGCAATCGATTCGATTTGAAGTCCGATGCGCTGTGCCGCAATCGCTTCCGTCCCGTATGAGCCAATCATGCGGGCAAGAAAAATACTGATTACCGTGAACAAAATCCGTTGGGTTGCCATCGGAAAACCAAGACGGATGATTTCTTTATAGTCAGTTCGAGTCGGCTGAACGACTTCATCCCAATTGAATAATGTACGAGCGCGGTGCCAAAACAATCCGAACATCATGACGTTGGCGACAAGTGTTGCAAGAGCAGCCCCGATCACACCGAGTTGGAATGGATAAATGAAAATCGGGGAGAGAATCATATTGAGGATGACACCTGTCGCATTGATTCGCATCGCTGTTGTCGTATTGCCATATGCACTGAATAGACGAGCAAACAGCAAATTAAAGAAAGAAAAGATGAGCATCGGCGCGCTGACGAACAAATATTCATATGCAAGCTGCTCCACAGCGGGGGCACCCATATTCAAAAAGCCGATGAAAGTATGACCGAACATAATTAGTAGTGAGGCGTACGAAAGACCGAGTGTTAGATTCAGACGCCTGCTGGCCCGGACATGACGCTGAACCGAATTGAGGTCACGTCTCCCGACAGCTTGTGATACTTTGATGCCGGCGCCAACGACAATCAACGATTGAATCGCCTGTCCGAGCATGATATAAAAACTAGCTGCACCGATACTTGCCACAGCATCGCTCCCGAGCGCACCGACCCAAAACATGTCGACGAGACTATACGTAAATTGTAATAACGAGCTACCGACGAGCGGAAGGGCAAGAGCCAGAATGACGCGTTGCACGTTTCCAATCGTCAAATCGACGGTTTTCACAAAGCAAGACTCCTTACATTCTTTATATAACCATTTAGTTATATATAAGCACGGTGTAATAGAATTGGCAATCATGATAGCCGAATCGATGAAAAATGGACACAAAAAAAGGAATTCGTGATGAATTCCTTAATGTCGATAACCGCGAATCCAAGTCGTCATGTAGACGAGTGTCGCGATGATGAGCGTTGAAGCGAGTGCATAGATCGGATAGGCGGGAAGTGTATCTTCAAACAACGGATAGAACATAAACGACCCCATAAAAATAGGAACGGAGATGCCGAACGAGATGTATGCCGCTTTTGTCGATTTCACTGTGATGATTTGTTCACGCTCATCGACTTCACTAAATTCAGTCATGCGGACAGACCATTGAGTGAAGCTCAACTGCTTGTTCGGCCGGGAGTTAAACGAATAGACTGTCCAAACAATGCCAAAAACAACAAGTAAAAGTAGGGGAAGCAGATTGAATTCAACTAAGAATCGGTCAGACTCGCTGACGGTCTTCGACACATCGGATAAAAATGAGCTGAATAGAAATGCCATCAGGACATACAGGATGATGCTGGAAATAGACTGAACGACAACGTGTTTCATTTTCTTTCCTCCTCGATTGTGAATATAGATTCGACCGGTTCCTCGAACACCCGTGCGATGTGCATCGCCAGCATGAGTGACGGTGTGTAGCTGCCTTTCTCGAGCGAGATGATCGTCTGTCTCGTCACACCGACCTTTTCGGCCAGGTCGCCTTGGGTTAACTGGTGCCGGGCACGCAGTTCTTTCACGCGGTTGACTAATGGCATCGTGCCACCTCATTTCTAGTTTCTACCACTAGTGTAAAACAAACTTTACATAATGTAAAGAGGACTTTACTCATTTGGGGATGATACAATAACGATATAGTCGAAAGGGGAGATGAGGGATGAAGGTGATTAGTGGACAACATCACGTGTCAGCGATGACCGGGGATGCTAAGAAGAACTTGCGATTCTACACGGAAATACTAGGGATGCGGCTCGTCAAAAAGACGGTTAACCAGGATGACCCATCGATGTATCACTTGTTTTATGCAGACGAGACGGGTACACCTGGAACCGATTTGACGTTCTTTGAGTTACCGTTTCTCGGACAGACGTATCGAGGGTCAAGCAGTATTTCCCGGACAGCACTCAGGGTGCCGGATGGAGCGCTCGCGTACTGGCAGGAGCGTTTTGACACGTTCGATGTATCTTACGGAGAAATCGAGTCGGTTTTAGGAAGGGCAGCCCTTTCGTTCGAAGATCATGAGGGTCAACGTCTCTGTCTTGTAGAGGGAGGGAGCGGGACACCTTGGAGCAAAGGTCCAGTGCCAACGGACCTCGGCATCTTCGGTCTCGGGTTTAGTGAGTGGACGGTACGGCGGATTGACAAGACGGCACGGGTGCTGACAGAAGTTCTTGGCTATCGATATGTAACGACATTTGAACGGGATGGACATGACGTGCGTGTCTTTGAGACGGGCGAGGGTGGTGTGGCAACAGAGATCCATCTCGTCGATCGGCCGGATTTGCCATCGGAACGACCAGGGCGAGGGAGTGTGCATCATGTGGCGATTCGAGTGGAAGAAACAGACGATATGACGAAGTGGATCGAGAAGCTTGACGCACATGGAATCAGCCACTCTGGTCTTATTGACCGTTACTATTTTCAGTCGATTTACTTCCGCGAACCGAGCGGAATCTTAGTGGAACTGGCGACAGATGAACCGGGATTTGCGATGGATGAATCGCTTGAGACACTCGGAGAGCGATTGGCCTTGCCGCCATTTCTTGAGTCGAGACGAGTGGAAATCGAATCAAAACTAAAGTCTTTGTAAGCGGAAAACCCGACGGACCATTTCAGTCCGTCGGGTTTTGTACGCCTAATAACATGGCGAGTTCGTTCGTTCGGTTGACGACGAGATCCGCAATCGTGTAACGATCGAGTACATGAAGAAACGCCAACATGGCTTCATTCAAAACACCTCGTAAATCACAGGCAGGTGCGATGACGCATCGGCCTTCCCCGAAGCATTCCACGAGTTCGAACGGTTCCATCGTCCGAACGACTTCCCCTACATTGATGTCATCCATCGGTCGTGCGAGTCGAAAGCCGCCGCCTCGACCACGCACCGATTCCAAATAACCATATTTCCCAAGCTCATATACGACCTTCATGACATGGTTTTTGGAGATGTTATATTGGTCTGCCACTTCTTGAATCGTGACGAGCCGATGTGAAAACGTAGCGCTATACATCAATGTTCGCAGTGCGTAGTCACATGTTTGCGTGAGTCTCATCCATCATCACCTCTCGTTTCATTGTACAAGACAATCCCAAAAAGTGCGATTCGAACAAATGTGAAAGGGTAATGGCGAAAATAAGTCAGAAACGTGAAATCTACTTTAAACAAGTATTTAATATATTGCTTTAAAGTGACTTGTCTCACATAATGAACGTGTACAAAACAAAAGGGGGAAATTCACATGTTAGATCAACAAACGATTGAGATTATAAAGGCGACGGCACCAGTTTTGAAAGAACATGGTGTGACGATCACGAAGCATTTTTATCAACGAATGTTTGAACAAAATCCAGAAGTTCGTCACTTCTTCAACCATACGAATCAAAAGCGAGGACGTCAGCCAGAAGCACTCGCGAACGCGGTTTATGCGGCTGCCCTTCATATCGACCGACTCGAAGCGATTCTTCCTGCCATCCAACCAGCACTTCATAAACATAAAAGTTTGAACATCCGACCGGAGCATTATCCGATTGTCGGTGAGAACTTGCTTGCGGCGATTCAAGACGTACTCGGTGAAGCTGCAACACCTGACATCATCGATGCATGGGCAAAAGCTTACGGTGTGATTGCCGATGTCTTCATCTCACTCGAGAAAAAAATGTATGATGACGCGCCATGGGTCGGATTCAAACCGTTCGTCATCGAAGAAATCATAGTAGATACACCTGAAGTGAAACGATTCCGTCTCGTCGCGAAAGATGGAGTTATTGGCACAGCCATCCCAGGACAATACGTCTCGGTTCAAGCGCGCATTGCGGGAGAGGACATCCTACATCACCGTCAATATAGTGTCATCGAGACGACAGAAGACGGCTACTGGATTGCGCCGAAAGCGGAGGGACTCGTCTCAAACTGGCTCCATGAACAGACGGTCGGAACAGAAGTCCCGATGAGCGCACCAGCAGGAGAATTTATCCTTGAAACGTCTGATCGTCCGCTCACACTCATCGCGGGAGGAATCGGGATCACGCCCCTCTTCAACATGGCGAAGACGGCACTCGAACAAGGACGTCCTGTCACGTTATTGCACGCAGTTCGGAGTATGGACCTTCGTCCGCTCGGAGACGAACTCGATGAACTCGTGAATCAAGGGCTTAAACTCATCACACACGTGGATGACGTATCGGGTTGCATGAATAAGTCACACCTTGAAGCACTTGATGTGGAAGGGCATGATGTTTATACGTGCGGACCGAGTGCGATGATGGAGACGGTTGTAAGTGTGATTCCACAGGCACGATATGAATTTTTCGGACCGTCTGGAGTTCTTGCGACCAACTAAAAAAGACGACTGGAAAAAGTCGTCCTGATGCACAATATAGGTTATTCCGTGAGTTCACTTGAATGTATGACTTGTTTCTTGGCATCCAACGTCTCAAGCGACCACACATCATCTGTCCGTTTTGTTGTTTCGATGACATAAGTCATGGCGTAGCCTTCGTTCTCAGGATCGTTGACGAGAAAATCTTTTGAGACATTGTCACCGTTCAACCGTAAGTAAACAACTTCTTCTGGTCGGTCATTGAGACGTACACCGATATACTCGGTTTCTCCGTCTTCAAGCACAACAAAATCGAACGGTTGGTCTGGTGTCACTTGTTTCGTGACGGAGCCTGAGTTTCCTGTCGTGACATCGATTTCGGCTAAACCGATGACGGAGCGATCTTCGTTTGAATAAAAAGAAAGAATCGACTCTTCCCGATTATGAAATTCATAGGCGTACCAGTCATTCATCGTGATATAACGGTTCAGTTCTTTTTGGGCATTTTCGTATGACTTGTCAGTCTGAATGTTAGTGTAGGTGTAAAGTCCGACACCGACTGCGATGGCTACGATGATGAGACCGGAAACGATTGTGAGTAAGATGATTCGCTTCGACATGATTGTTCCTCCTGACTTTTATAAATACGAACACCCCATGCTTCGCCAATGCGTACATGGGGTGTTTGAATTAGTACGTCAAGCTCGCGGCGACGATGATGCCGACGACGAGTGATGCGGCGAACAAGCTGAAACCGATAGCCATGTTGCCGTTCTCGACTTCTTTTTCTAAGTTCACGCCTGGTGTAAGGACGTATTCGAACGTCCAGAACGCCAATACTTGGGCGGCGATCCCGACGAGTCCCCAGATGAATGCATCGAGCAAGTTGACGCTGTTCGCCCAGACTGTATAAATGACGATGGCAAGTCCGAGCGCTTTCCCCCAGAGTTTCAAGGCGACGGCCATGTTGCCTTCTTTGATTAACTTACGTTCTGAATATTTGGTCGTCAGGGCGAAGATGATGAGTCCCGCGAGAATGAGACCGAATCCTGTCCCGAGGTGGGCGAGGAAGCTTAAGATTGAATCGAGTGTGATGAATGTCATGAGTTCGTCTCCTTTTGTGTAGGTGTGCCAACGGCTAAGTAGTAAGATTGGTTGTTCGTGATCATGCTGCCGGCGCGAACGCCGAGTGCGGACGGGTGTCCATTCAAACAGAAACATCCGATCATGTAATGTGTCTCGACGCGACCCTTGACGGTCGTCGTCATCCGTTTCGGAAGTTCGATGAACTGTTGGTACACAGCCGTCTCTTCCGCATACGTTTGTAATGTTTCCCGGTGAAACGGTTGGCCATCTTTCGTATACAAGATGACGGAGTCTCCTTCACGTCCGAATGCCGGCTTTTTGACATAGTCCGATTCGCCAAGAAACGGTGTCTCATCTAAGTAAGTCGGTAAAAAATAGGTGTCGATGATGTCGCGCTCGGTTTCATCGAACAATGTCTCGGTCTCGTACAATTCCCAAATCAGCGCCTGTACGCCTTTCGATTGCATGAGAAACGCAGAGAGGGGATTGAGCAGCGACACGTGCTTTTCCAGGTTCAGTTCAAGTAACCGAATGCCAATCAAGTCTCCGTCTGCTGACCGGTCGTCCACAAGATGCTCGATCGGATATGTTTGACGATACAAGATGTCAATCCGTTCGCCCGATGGTGTGTAGACGCCGTCTTCGTCGACGAGTAGGGCGTGCAACGGTACGAATTCAGACGGTAAATCGAGCGTCTCTTGCAGAAATCGTGCCGTCCATTTGTCTTCGATGTTATCATCATGTGCCGTAAAGACGATTTTTGGTGTGCCTTCTCGTTTGAGTCGATTCCACGCGGCGACGATCGCTTTCCGCAGCTCAATTTTCAGTTGGGCGGTGGCTTCTCTGTTCGGGTCAAGGAGACCAAACTCGGAAGCGACCACGCCGTTCACGTCAAAGAGCTCCTTAATAAAGGTCGGCGTATCTGCATTGAACTCCATCAATTTGAGTTGACCGTCTTTCATGATCCAATCGTAACGACCGATGATCGTCTCCTGCGGCATCGTCTTCTCCCGTAAGAACGGCAGACTCGCCTCAGGGTAACCAAGCAGTAAGAGCGTCTCGTCAGGTAGGGTGCGTAACAATTGATTCGTCTTCCGAAAAATCGAGTCAACCGCCTCGGTTGCCTCTCGGACAGAGGCAACCTGCGAGGCGGTCATCTCAAAACAATCGTACAAGGCATATTCTTCATCGTTTAAATCGGGCCAAAAATAAGGGATTTGACTGTAAAGTTCGTCACGCGTCATCCGCCAAATCCACCTTTAGAGCCACTGCCGAGTCCAGATTTTGACGACCCAGAATTAGAGCCTTTCGATACGGAACCGGTCGCACCACCGTTGGCTTTGTATGTCTTATATGACGAAGAGCTCTTCAACGCATTTTTTGAGCGGAACAGGCTACCGAGTAAGAAGTAGCTGCCATAGTGCGGAGAGCGGTCGTCGTCACAATAATACGACTCGGTCTCGTCATTCCAGTCCCAATCGTCACATTCGTATCCGGTCGGTTCTTCCGGGAGTGCCGCCTCTTCATATTCATCCCCACCGCACGCGGCAAGGGAAGTGGTCAATACCGCAACGGATAGTCCGCTTAAAATTTTCTTGCTTGTCTTCATGTTGATTCCTCCAATTCATAACCAGTCGGTGTGACGTAGATAACATACACACCACGATCTTCATCTGTTTCTGCTGAATCGCGTTCATATTCTTTGCCGGCGACATATAAATACTGGCTCCCGAGCATAGCGAGCGCATCGAGGTGACGGTCGACGTAATAGGCCTCGAGTAACGGGTTGTCAAAACGGTCGTCAAGTGTACGAATCTCGACCTTGATCTCACTCGTTTCGTGTTTGTCGATCAGTCCTTCTGTGTAACGGTCGACATAAATCAAGAAGTATTGATCACCTTCTAAGGCGGATGAGCGTTGTTTATAGGTCATGCCGTCTTTGACGAAAAACTCACATTCACGACGAGCTAGCACTTCGTCTAAGCCGAGAGACGTGTAATGGTATAGTGGTTCGAACGATAATTCATTTTTATAGAGACGATACTCTAAGACGATGGAGTTCATAAGTCAGTCCTTCCTTTTTTCTTCTTATACGGAATCACCATCAAAATGGTTTCGTGAATCTTTTTGTGGTTACGTTTAGTATATAAGAGAGAAGGAGGGGGAAACAGTGCATATCTTATTTCGTGTGTGGAAAGGGTTAGCGAAATTATCATTTTTGAATGTCGTCTTAGCTTCGATTGGCATCATTATCTTAGGAACCGTGCTCGGTTATGTTTTAGAACCAGAGACATTCAGATCATTGTTTGATTCGTTCTGGTGGACGATGACGACATTGACGACCGTCGGATACGGGGACTTTTATCCATCCTCCGTGGCAGGGCGATGGCTCGGGATATTCTTATTCCTATTCGGGATTGGGATTATCGGGGCGTTGATTGGAAAATTGGTTGAAATCGGTGCGACGTTTCAACGGCTAAAACGGGAGGGAAGACTAGTGTATCGTGGAGAAGGACATTATGTGTATATCGGGTGGTCCCCGAAGACGAAGAAAGCAATCGATGAAGTGCTTAACTACGAACCGAAAGCAGAGATCGTATTGATTGATCAGTTAGTTGAGGAACCGTACGTGCACGATCAAGTTCACTTCGTATCAGGCGATGCTTCGGATGAAGCGGTATTGCTGCAAGCAAACGTCTTGAAGGCGCGACGCGTCGCGATTTTTGCGGATGCCCGTATCACGGAGACGTTACTCGCCGATGGGAAGTCGTTATTGATCGCGTCAGCGGTCGAGGCACTCTCTTCTGAGTATCAGGTGGACTTGCACACGGTCGTCGAAGTGTGTGAAGAAAGAAATATCTCGAAATTCAAACACGTCCGCGTCGACGATTTTATTTTAGCGAACGACTCGGTCTCCCTCTTGATGGCAAAAGCGACGTTACAACCTGGAACGACAGCAATTTTCCGTCAGTTGCTGAGCAAACAGTCAGGTGGGAACATTCAAGCGTTGAAACCAAAAGTCGAGTGGCAGAATGTTCGACAAGCAAATACAGCGTTACTTGAATCAGGGGTGACACTCATCGCGGTCAATGACCGCTTGGATGTGGCGACGATGCTCGATTTGCCGCTTCAGGAAACAGACATGTTATATGTCGTCTGTCATGACGATGTATTTGAACGATTATCGTAAGGAGTGAAACCATGCATAACGGAACGTTTATCCGAAAGATGACACGCATGCAAAACGTGCAACGATGGGACGAATATGCCCCCCATTATCATGATAATGCAGCGAGTCACAGCTTTCGTGTCGCGGTCTTCAGCTTGATCGCGGCTTATGTGGAAAAAGAGAACGGGCGTGAAGTCGACTTGCTCGATTTGCTCGGGAAAGCCATTTTCCACGATATGAATGAAGTACAAACGGGTCCGATCATGCACCGGACGAAAAAAGAACCGACCTTGATCGGTCACATCGAGCGTATGGAACGAACAGCGAGTCTCGGTCTTGTCGAGCTGCTGTCGCAATCATTACGTCCTCACTTTCATCGTTTCGTGGTGGAAGCGGAAGATGATTCGTTCGAAGGTCGAATCGTGGACGGGATTGATTCGTTCGATGCGATGTTGTTCGTGCGACGAGAAGTCGCGCACGGCTCTCCGCACTTTGATGACAAACTAGAAGAGATGAAAGCCGCACTCCGACATCATCCGATTGATTCGGTTCGCTGGCTGTTCGACCAGGTCGAGGCAGAAACGGATGTGTTGCGATTCATCGAGAACGTCATGCGGATGGATAGTGTCCGTCGCTGGAAAGGTCGCTTTAACACGATTGACGACAACGATGCGATTCATGGTTTCCGGGCTGCCGCGCTCGGTATGTTCAGTGGGCTCTTAGAGCGTGAGAAGTACGACGTCGATGTCGATGTCGCCGAACTCGTGGCTCGTCTTCTCTGTCACGATTTAGTTGAAGGGGTGACCGGAGACGTGCTCGGTCCAGTCAAACATTCGACGCAAGAGACGGGGGCTGCGTTTGAGGCATACGAGCGAGCGGAAAGTGAACGTCTGCTTGGACTGTTGCCTGAGTATATGCAACCGGCGTTCCGTCGATATATGGCTGACTCGAAAGACGATACGTATGAGGGAATGCTCGTCGATATGATGGACAAGCTTGATGCGCTCATCAAGATGAACATGGAGCGGAAGATGAACGGGGCCGAGTATGAGGTCACGTATCGCGAGCAGCTCCGTAAAGTCCAGATGCGATATGAGAATCCAAGCATGATTTTCTTCCTGGCGTATATCTTGCATGATTTAGACTATGTCACTAGTTAAAACCGTTTATCTTGAAGTCGCATACCTAAAAGGGTGCGGCTTTTTTTATATCATTTATTGACATATATCATTTAACGATATATATTGAGTGTAAGAAATATATCATTCAATGATATAGGAGGTGGAAAGATGCCGCGAACGGACTCATTAGAGTTAGGGGAACTGACGGATAGTATGTTTTATATCCTGTTGGCGCTCACGACGCCACGTCATGGCTATTTAGTCATGCAATTTGTCGAAGAGACCACGCGAGGGCGAATGCAAATTGGTCCGGCTTCGATGTATACGATTATCAAAAAGTTGTTGAACGCCGAACTGATTGAACCGATGGATGGGGACAAAAAGAAAAAGAACTATCGAATCACGAATAAAGGCCGCTCGATTTTAACGGATGATGTGAAGAGACGACAGGCGATGGTCGAAGATGCCTGTGCCATTTTGGATATGGAGGGATCAAGATGAGACAAAAGTATATGTCGAGCTGGGGATTGGCGTTTGCTGAAGAGCGTGAGATGCGGAAACTAGAACGAATGGCGGCCAAGGGATGGCATTTGAAGAAGTTTGCCCCGCTAGGATACACGCTCGTTGAAGGGGAACCGGAAGACGTTCAGTATAGTTTGGACTATCGTACTCGTCCAGACGAAGACTACTTTGACCTGTTTGCGTCGAGCGGGTGGGAACATGTCACATCAACCGGGGATGAGATTCATATTTTCAAAGGAAATCGAGATGCCAAGCCGATTTACTCGGATGTCGAAACAACAGAGGAAAAATATCATGAGATGGAGCGTCAGATGGGAAGAGCTGCGCTCATCCTAGGTATTTTATGGATTGCACTCTTTTCGTTGTTTCAGTTTGATTGGCCAACCGTTGTCGAGACAATATTGATTGGGATTCAACTACTCGTGACGATCGGTCTTGTGTTTACAGGACTTCCGTACATCGGCTACCGTTTCAAACGCAAACGAATTAGCCGGGAAGGATGACTAGGCGGATGGCACAAGCCATCCGTCTTTGTTTCGTTCGACTGAACTATTCGAATGAGAAATAGTTAGGGAGAGAGAACTGTTTATTAGTGTCTATCTATGCAACAAATTAAAAATCCTTCACAATAATTAATGCAAGCGTTTTCGTTAACTATTTGAGGAGGAATGAAGGATGTTGAAGAAACGACAAGGGATTGCTGTCCTAGCTGGAGTGACATCGATTGCACTGCTTTCAGGGCAACCGGTCGCACAGGCAGCGACCCCACAGAACGGTACGATGATGCAATATTTTGAATGGTACGTTCCAAACGATGGGCAACACTGGAACCGACTCTCGAATGATTCGCAGCATTTGAAAGACATCGGGATCTCCACGGTTTGGATTCCGCCGGCATATAAAGGGACGTCTCAAAATGATGTTGGATACGGGGCCTATGATTTGTATGATTTAGGAGAATTCAATCAAAAAGGGACGACTCGGACAAAGTATGGAACAAAAGCGCAGCTACAGTCGGCGATCTCCAACTTACGCGGGAAAGGGATTGGCGTATATGGGGATGTCGTCATGAACCATAAAGGCGGAGCGGATTATACCGAGTCCGTTCAAGCGGTCGAGGTCAATCCTTCTAACCGAAATCAAGAGACGTCTGGGGAATATGCCATTTCTGCCTGGACGGGATTCAACTTTGCGGGCCGCAACAATACATACTCCCCGTTCAAGTGGCGTTGGTATCACTTTGACGGGACTGATTGGGATCAGTCACGGAGTTTGAGCCGTATCTACAAATTCAAGAGCACGGGTAAAGCATGGGACAGTGAAGTGTCGGGTGAGAACGGGAACTATGACTACTTGATGTACGCCGATGTCGATTTTGAGCATCCGGAAGTACGTCAGGAGATGAAAAACTGGGGGAAATGGTACGCAGATTCACTCGGATTGGACGGCTTCCGACTTGATGCGGTGAAGCATATCAATCATTCATACTTAAAGGAATGGGTGACGAGTGTTCGTCAGGCAACCGGAAAAGAGATGTTCACTGTTGCGGAGTATTGGAAGAATGACTTAGGGGCCATCAATGATTACTTGGCCAAGACGGGCTACACTCATTCCGTATTCGATGTACCACTCCATTACAATTTCCAAGCGGCAGGGAATGGTGGCGGTTACTATGACATGCGGAACATTTTAAAAGGTACGGTCGTCGAGCAGCATCCTACACTCGCTGTCACCATTGTCGACAACCATGACTCACAACCAGGGCAGTCACTGGAATCAACGGTCGCGAATTGGTTCAAACCGCTTGCCTATGCGACCATCATGACACGCGGTCAAGGATATCCAGCACTCTTCTACGGAGATTATTATGGAACGAAAGGGACGACGAACCGTGAAATCCCGAATATGTCAGCGTCGCTTCAGCCGATTTTGAAAGCGCGTAAAGATTTCGCCTACGGTACACAACATGATTACATCAATCACCAAGACGTCATCGGGTGGACACGTGAAGGGGTGACGGACCGTGCGAAGTCTGGTCTTGCGACGATTTTGTCGGACGGATCAGGCGGGTCGAAATGGATGTATGTCGGAAAACAGAATGCAGGGGAAGTGTGGAAAGACATGACAGGAAATAACGGACGTCTCGTGACGATCAATGCGGACGGTTGGGGCGAGTTCTTCGTCAACGGTGGCTCGGTTTCCATCTATACGCAACAATGAATCAGTTAGACTTGTCTCTAAAGATAGGGGCGAGTCTTTTTTCTGAATTTTCACCACATAAGTTTTATACGTGATATAATGACCTAGTGTTAATTCTTGATAGGGAATACTTCCGATCCATGAATTCACATTGAACAACGTTGGTTGTTGGTTTTATCTATATTTTTGCGTTGTGACGCTGTTGAATTCAAGGAGGTTGTTATGAGTAAAGAAAAGATTGCCCAATTAAGAAAGCACGTCTCGCCGTTTGAAAAGTCCGATATTCGGATCAGTGTGCGGCAGATGATCAATACGATTTTACCGTTTCTCGTATCGTGGTTTTTAGCGTACCAACTACTGAGTGTCTCGATTTTCCTGACATTGCCGTTCACGCTGATTGCAGCAGGATTTGTCGTGCGGATGTTCATCATCTTCCATGACTGTACGCACGGTTCATTCTTTAAAAATAAGAAGGCGAACGCCATTGTCGGAACCATCACAGGGGTCTTGACGTTATTCCCATACGAGAAGTGGAAGCGGGAGCATGCGATTCATCATGCATCGAGTGGAAATTTGGATAAACGGGGTGTCGGCGACATCTGGGTCATGACGATTGAGGAGTACATAGAAGCGTCAAAATGGACTCGTTTAAAGTATCGCCTATATCGTCATCCGCTCGTTATGTTCGGTCTCGGACCACTTTGGCTTATTCTCGTCACGAGTCGTTTCAACCGAAAGGACGCGCGGAAAAAAGAACGACACAACACGTATCTCATCAATATCTCTCTCGTCGTCCTATATAGCGCGCTCATCTATCTGATTGGTTGGCAAGCGTTCTTGATCGTTCAAGGCACGACGATGTTCATCGCCGGTGTGCTTGGAATCTGGTTGTTCTATGTCCAGCATACGTTTGAAGATTCATACTTCGAAGATGAGCAGGAGTGGGATTATGTGAAGGCGGCCATTGAAGGAAGTTCGTATTATGAGTTGCCGAAAGTGCTTCAATGGGTGACGGGGAATATCGGATTCCACCACGTGCACCATTTGAGTCCACGCGTGCCGAACTACCATCTAGAGAAAGCACATACGTCGACACCGCCGTTACAACGGGCAACGACAATCGGACTGTTTTCAAGTTTGAAATCGTTACGTTACAAATTGTATGATGCGAACAACAAAACATTCGTCACGTTCCGAGAAGTGCGCCATCTGTTGCGCCGAACAAACACGGCATAAAAAAAGATTGTCCCTGATCAAAAGGGACAATCTTTTTAGCGTTTCCAGACCCATTCATCACTCTCGTACTTCTTGACGAGCAAATCGATTTCGGCTTGCTGTTCTTTCGTGAAGACAAGCGGTTCGAACGTTAACGAGAACGCGTCCTTGAAACCGGTCTCGAATGCGGCCGCTACTTCGTCAAAGGAAACGAAACGCTTTAACGTGTCGTTCAAGGCGACGGCTTTTTCGCTGAAGCGGGTTTTGGCTTCGTGTTTCTCCGTCTCATCCATCGCGAAACAGTCAAACAACACCTCATCATCGACGGAGAGAGGAATCGAACCATGTTGAAGCACGGCCCCTTGATGGCGCACTTGTGCACTACCCGCGATCTTCTTCCCGTCGACAGCAAGCTCATAGTATGAAGCAGCATCGAAGCAGACAGCCGATTTTGGTTTGCGGAGCGCTTCGCGATCCTCTTCCGTCAATGGCACCGAAAATTCGGCGGGGACGCCGAGTTCGTGATATCCGCGACGAACCCCTTCCGTGAGTAGGCGATAGCTCTCGATGATATTCGTCGGGAGGGCAGGGGTCGATTCAGGCAAGATGACGCTATACGTCAACTCATCCGCATGCAACACGGCACGTCCCCCTGTTAAGCGACGAACGACCGGAATATTGTTCGCTTTGAGGGCGTCCCGGTCCAAGTCACGCGTCGCTCGCTGGAAACGTCCGACGCTGATTGCATGAGGTGCCCATGAATAAAAACGAAGCGTCGGTTTGAGCTCTCCCTTCGCGACCCAATTGGCGATGGCTTCATCAATCGCCATATTTTCGGCCGGGGAAGTCGATTCAGTTCTAAGTAAATGCCACGTCGTACCAGTCATAATCTCTCTTCTTTCTGTTAGTCGATTGGCAACATCGTGTGGCGACGCGCCTTGTGTACTTGCTCATCCGCATGGTATGACGAACGGACGAGTGGACCAGCCTCACAATGTGAGAATCCTTTTGATAGAGCAATCTCTTTCAACTCGGCGAACTCGTCTGGATGGTAGTAACGTTCCACCTCAAGGTGTTTCTTCGTCGGCTGCAAGTATTGACCGAGCGTCAAAATATCGACATTGTGCGCGCGTAGGTCATCCATCGCTTCAATCAATTCCTCTTTCGTCTCCCCAAGTCCGACCATGATCGATGACTTCGTCGGGATATCCGGGTTCAATTCTTTCGAACGCTTCAAGAACTCGAGTGTGCGGTCATATGTTGCTTTCGCACGAACTCTCGGTGTGAGGCGACGGACTGTCTCTAAGTTATGGTTCATGATGTCAGGACCCGCATCAATCAACGTCTGCAAGGCAGAGAAATCACCCATCATGTCTGACGGGAGCACCTCAATCGATGTCTCCGGGTTCATGGCGCGAACCGCGCGAACCGTTTCTGCGAAGACGGTAGCCCCGTAATCGTTCAAATCGTCACGTGCGACAGCCGTGATGACGACGTGTTTCAAGTTCATGAGTCGAACCGATTCGGCGACACGTTTTGGCTCTTCCCAATCGAGCTCGTTCGGTTTTCCGGTCGTGACGGCACAAAAACGGCAAGCACGTGTACAGATGCTTCCGAGAATCATGAAGGTCGCAGTCCGACGTACTGCCCAACATTCATGGATGTTCGGACATTTTGCTTCCTCACATACCGTATGTAAATTTTTCTCGCGCATCATTTTCTTTAGGCCGGTATACGTGTCGTTCGTGTTTAATTTAATCTTTAACCATTCCGGCTTACGCTTCAGTTCCCCTCTTGCCACAATAATTTCCCCCTTTTTGAAAGTTAACCTGTAACGAATTGAGTTTACCAAAAAACGAATCAAAAACGAACCACAGAAATTATTGGTTTTGCCAATACAGTTCACTGTGTATCAAAACAGAAACATTGTTTCAAAATGGTTACGCTTTCACTTGAACAATTGTTTCTAAAAAGTGGAGTTGCTATACTGTTGTTGACCACCTGAATAAGGACCAAATGTAACTGATGCGATCAGGCATGGGGTGAACGAGCGTTGATGAGGCAACGCTTCTTCCTCCATGCCTTTTCGTTTGGGGGTCAGCCAAATTTGACTAAGGGGAGTGGGAACATGAACAAGGCACTGAATTGGACGGCAACACTCGGATTGACGACGGCATTGCTCGTCTCGTCGGTTCCAGCAGCAGACGCGGTCGTGGCGGAAGGGACGCCGACGATATCGATTGACCAGCGCGTCAACACGAAGCTAGAGTCGATGACGCTCGAACAAAAAATCGGGCAGATGATCATGCCGGACTTCCGATTATGGAACGGGGCGAACCATACATCTCTTGCACCGGAAGTGGCGCGTGTCATCGATCGTTTCGATCTCGGTGGAGTGATATTGTTTGCTGAGAACGTGAAGGAAACGGAACAGACGACGAAACTCGTTCATGATTTGCAAGAAGTCGTGAAACAAGATGCCAGCAATGATGTCCCGTTATTCGTCACGATCGACCAAGAAGGTGGGATTGTGACACGACTTGGGACGGGAACGAATTTACCGGGGAATATGGCACTCGGGGCCACACGTAACAGTCAATATGCCTATGATGCAGGGAAAATCATCGGTTCTGAATTGAACGCACTCGGGGTAAACGTGAACTTCGGACCGGTACTTGACGTCAACAACAATCCGGGGAATCCGGTCATCGGCGTCCGTTCGTTCTCGAGCGACCCTGAACTAGTCGGGGAACTCGGTTCCGCGATGACACAAGGTATTCAAGACCAAGGTGTTGCCGCAACGGCGAAACATTTCCCAGGTCATGGCGATACGGCCGTCGACTCGCATTATGGGTTACCGGTTGTCGATAAATCACTCGACGAGTTGCGTGGTCTCGAGTTGTTACCGTTCAAACGTGCCATCACAGAAGGAATCGACATGATCATGACGGCGCATATCGGGATGCCACAAATCGAGGACGAGGTCGTCGAATCAGAACGCGGCACGTTCCCACTCCCGGCGACGCTTTCGGATGATGTCATCACGGGAGTGCTTCGTGAGGGACTTGGATATGAAGGAATCGTGGTGACCGACGCACTCAACATGCAAGCCATCGCAGACAATTTTACGGAAGCAGAGGCGGTCATCAAGACGTTCGAAGCAGGGGTCGACATCGCGCTCATGCCGACGATTTTACGCTCGGAAGCAGATGTGATCAAACTCGAAGCAATCTTTGAGGAAGTCATTGCGGCAGTGAAGGATGGACGTTTATCGGAGGCGACCATCGATGAATCAGTGGAACGCATTTTAAAACTGAAAGCAGAGCGTGGCATTTGGGGAGAAACGACGGACTCCACGACGCTCGAGATGAAGCTCGCAGAAGCGAATGCGACGGTAGGAAGCGCTGAGCATAAAGTGAAGGAACGTGAAATCGCGGAGGCGGCAGTCACTCTCGTGAAGAACGAGAAGAAGACGCTTCCATTCAAACCGAAAAAAGGAGACACGGTGCTCGTCTTGTCGCCAGCGAAAGACCAAACGGATAGCATGGTGAAAACAATCAAGTCACTAGAAAAGAATGCAGGGAATATGAAAGACGTGAACGTCATCACGGCCAACTACTCAGCATCAACGCCGCGTCTAAATCAAAATCCGGCACTACGGCAACAAGTTGAGGTGGCTGACTATATCATCGTCGGTTCGAACGTGAACAACAGCGCGAAATTAAAACCGACATCAGCTGATCATTATGTACCGGCCGAAGTGTTCCGTTATGCAAATGAGACAGGGAAACAATCGGTTTTACTCAGTTTGCGCAACCCATACGACATTGCCGTTCAACCGGATGCCCCGGCACATCTCTTAATCTATGGATTCAAAGGCGATCCGAACGGTCCAGATTCGGAGGCGGGCAACTTGAAGTCGGCAGGTCCGAACTTACCGGCAGGCATTCGTGCCATCTTCGGTGAAGTGAAGCCACAAGGGAAGTTGCCGGTAGATGTACCGAAATTTGTGGACGGTGTGTTCCAAGACGAAAATTACGCGCAGTTCGGTGATGGATTTAAAAACTGGAATCGCTAAAACGAAAATGAGCTCGCCCGAAAATTGGGAGAGCTCATTTTTTCATGCCTCGAAATAGGCGATGACGAGTAGACCGGGACCGGTGTGGGCACCGATGGCAGACCCGACCAGTGTCTTCGTGATGTGCTTCGGTTCGAGATGTTCGCGGACTATCTTCTCGAACTGTTCGGCTTTTTCTAGGTCGTCACCATGACCGATGAAGAGGTCTCCGTTCTCGACGATCGACTTCGATTCGACTGTCCATTCGACCATCCGGCGCATGACCTTTTTATGACCACGCACCTTTTCAATCGGGACGAGCTTGCCGTCCTCGACCGTCAATAACGGTAAAATCGTCAACAAGTCTCCGATGAAAGCACTCGCCTTCGAGACACGTCCGCCCCGCATCAAATATTCGAGCGATTCGACCGTGAACAAGTGGCGGACTTTGCCGACGAGTGAAGTAGCATACGTGACCGTTTCTTCGTACGTATGGTCTTGTCCGTACTCTGCGACCGTCTTGACGAACAATGCCTGTCCGACAGAGGCGGTCCGTGTATCGAGAACCGTGAATGTACTGTCTGGATATTCCTCTTTCAACATTTCGCCGACCATGACAGCGGTTTGGTATGTACCGGAGAGTCCTCCGGAGAAAGCGAGATATAAGAACGGGATTCCAGCCTCGAGATGCTGACGGAAACAGTGTTCGATTCGTGATGCCTCGATTTGGAACGTTTTTGGCGTCTTGCCATGCCGCATCGCTTCGTATACTTCTTTTGGTTGAATCGTCTCACCGTCTAAAAATTCTTCGTTGTCGATGATGACACCGAGCGGTAAAATCTCAAGACCATATTCGATGATTTGATCGTGTGTCAAATCGGCTCCGGTGTCTGTGATCAGTTTAAACATTGGATGAATCACTCCTCTGCTAGTTGTTGTTCAATGTCGCGTAACGGTTCATTCCGTTTCCACATGCGTTCGAGCTGACTTGCAAACATCGTTTGCTCGTCTGCCGTTAATGTCGCGTTTTGGAGCGAACTGACAGTGGAAAGAACGCGGTAGGCCCGAGTGAGGACGTCTTGTACGGTAAGTGGGATCCCAAGCAAGTCTTCAAGTGAAGCCATCGTTTCCGGTACAATGGTTGGGTACGTGAACTTTGTCTCATCCCCTTGGATGGCAAGGTCGTAAAAGTCACGGATGATTTCAGCACGTGCGCTTCCGCTCTGTCTTACGCTCAAGTAAATTTGAACGGCCACACCGCCACGGACGCGTCGTTGCGAAATCCCAGCGAACTTTTTGCCGTCGATCGACAAGTCGAAACTTCCTGGACAGTATGAACCGACGACTTCACCTGGGACGATGTCATTCGTGACGTCTTGGAACATGTGTTGGATGAGCGAGGTCATAGCCTCATAGCCGCTGTCGATTTGAATCCCGTCCTTCTCTGGTAAAATTAAAGAAAGGTTGAGGACGTCATCGTCTAGCACCACGGCTAAACCGCCTGAGTTTCGGACGACGGGACGGAATCCATGTTCATGTAAATAACGAATTCCCTCTTTCAAATGAGGCAGCCGAGCATCCTGGATTCCGAGTACAATCGTATCGGTGTGCACCCATGCCCGCAAGACGGCACCTCGTTCTTGCGTTGACGCACATAACGTATCATCGGTCGCAAACGATTGTTCCGCTTGAAACATCGTGCCAAGACTCGACTGATCGATGATGCGATAGCTCGGTTGTTGTAACAATGGATGGATCATATACATTAATTCCTTTTCACAAAAAATTTTCCTCCTCATTATAGCATGGAGGGAACGATTCGTTTGAAGTCGAATCTAGAACATAACGAAACGTAGGAGGGCATGTCATGTACTCGTCTCGAGGACAACTATCTGGATCGAAAGTATTTAAGGATCCGGTACATCGATATATTTATGTTTACGATCACCTCATTTGGGAGTTGATCAATACGAAAGAATTTCAGCGTTTGCGTCGTATCAAACAACTTGGAACGTCTTTTTTGACATTTCATGGCGCGGAGCACACGCGATTTCATCACTCGCTCGGCGTATATGAAATCGCACGCCAGTTAATCGATCAGTTCCAACAGTATCCGGAATGGGACGACCGCGACCGTGAACTACTGTTGGCAGCAGCGCTCTTGCACGATGTCGGACACGGTCCATTCTCGCACGCGTTCGAGCACGTCTTTTCCGTTCGTCATGAAGTGTGGACGGAGCGCATCATTTTAGGGGAAACCGAAGTAAATAGGGTTTTATCTGAGATGGGTGTCGGGTTTGCCGAAGAAGTGGCCTCCATCATCAATAAGACGCATCCGAATCGCTTGATCGTCAATATGCTCAGCTCACAGCTTGATGTCGACCGGATGGACTATTTGTTACGCGACGCTCACTTTGCGGGTGTCAGTTATGGAAAGTTTGATTTAGAACGCATGTTGCGCGTCTTGCGTCCGGATGAAGACCAAGTCGTGGTCAAGCAGTCTGGGATGCATACGATTGAAGACTATATTATGCGTCGCTATCAAATGTATTGGCAAGTGTACCTTCATCCGGCGACACGGTCGAGCGATCTCCTCTTGAAAGCGATTCTTGAGCGGGCACAGGAGCTCTATGAGAGTGGATACGAGTTTAACATGACGCCGAAACACTTCTTGCCGATTTTTGAACGCGCCGGTATGTCACTCGAACAATATTTGAAATTGGATGAGACGGTCGTCTACTTCTATTTCCAAGAATGGATGGAAGAAGACGACGCGATTCTAGCCGATTTGGCGAGTCGATTCGTGAATCGCCGATTATTAAAATATAAGAACTTCCCGGAAGCGAATCGTGTTCGTTATATGGAGCGCTTGCGACAGACGATGGAGACGATTGGGCTTCCACCGACATACTATCTGCTTGAAGATCAATTGAGTCAGTTGCCATACGATTTATATAAAGGACAAGGCAAATATGAGGGGATTTATTTACAGATGAATGACGGGGAGCGAAAAGAGATTTCAGAGGTCTCGATGCTCGTCCAGTCGATTTTGAACTCGAGGCAGTCGGATGAAAAAATTTATTATCCGGAAGATGTGTTGTTGAATTTAAAAGATTATGCGAATGAAAAATCGTGGATTTTATCGACATTGAAGGACGATTAAACACGCAAAGGGGCGTGACACGATGGAGATTGCGACACTGATTGGTGGAATCGGGATTTTTTTACTCGGGATGACGTTACTGACAGATACGCTCAAAAAATGGGCTGGTACACGATTGCGTCATCGGTTGAATCAATTCACCGACGGCTCTTTATCAGGGGCGACTCTCGGCGCAATGCTGACGACCCTGTTTCAATCTTCTTCGGTGACGACACTGATGACGATTGGGTTTGTGAGCGCGGGGCTTCTCACGTTCACGCAATCGTTACCTCTCGTAATTGGCGCAAACGTAGGCAGCGCGACGACGGGATGGATCATTGCCATCCTCGGCTATAACTTAGACGTGCGCCAGTTGTTTTTGCCGATCATTGGAATCGGGATGGCGTTTCGTCTATCCAGTCCGCGCCTTCGCCGTGTGGGACTGTTGCTCGTCAGTATCGGGTTGATCTTTGTTGGGATTGGGACACTTCAAGAAGCGATGCGGGATGTCGTCACGTTCTCGTTTGGCTCGGCCGGTGAGATGACCGTTCTGCATCAGGCACTTCTGATTGGAATCGGATTTATGATGACCGCCGTCCTTCAGTCATCGACGATTGGACTCGTGCTAACGATGACGGCTCTCGCGACGGCGGCGATTTCACTCCCGCAAGCCGCTTATTTGGTGCTTGGTCAAAGTGCGGGGACGAGCCTCGTCGTGGCACTCGGTTCAATCGGAGGCTGGAAGTCAGCCCGACGCATTGTATTGGGGCATGCCATCTACCACGTGTCAATCGTCCTCATTGGATGGCTGACGTTCCCTGTTCTCTTCGAGGTCGTCAATCGAGTAGCCGATTGGTTCAACTGGAACGACTTATTACGTCTCGCCTTATTCCATACGACATTCCATCTACTAGGTGTGATCTTATTCCTACCATTTTATCAAACGTTCGCACGGCGATTACTGAAGTGGATTCCGAGTCGCTCCGAAAAATTGACACGTCTGCTCGATAAAAACATGTCACAACTCCCGACGGTCGCTCTTGAAGCGGCACGACGCTCTTTACTTGAAATCGAACGATATTTAGGAAATGAGACGGAATTGCTTGTCCGAGAGGGACGTCTTCGTGAAGATGAATTGACGCTCGTCGACAAGACGTTGAGTGATGTCCGTGTCTTTTTGAGCACGATACGTCTTGAAGATGAAGGAAAGCAAAATGATTATGGCCAACATCTATCCCTCTTGCATACGATCGATCATCTGGAACGCTGGTTATATGTCTTGCGAGAAGTCGAACCGGTCCACGCACTTCGGGACACCGACTTTTTAGCGGCACGAGAACTCGTATTGCATGAGCTTGACCTTGTGAATCAACTGAATCATCATACGCCACCAGAGGATTCGAAGCTGTGGAAACAGGCCTCAAAACAACTGGCGGAATATCGAAAAGCACATCGCTCGGAGCTGCTAGAAGAAACGGCGGCGAATCAGTTGGAGATGGACCAGACAATTCAAAAAGTGCAAGTACTGCTCTGGCTCGACCGTATCGGCTACCACATCTGGCGAGCGACACGTCACTTGATTAAGCCGACCGTACCGAGTGAACGGTTCGACGTGAACCGAGAAGACTAGAACAAAAAACGGACTCCATATCAGGAGTCCGTTCGTCGCTTACTTCTTATCTGCGTGCATCACACCGGCTTGTCCGTAATGTGTCGCATCCATCTCTTCGATGAAGACGGTGATGTTTTCTTTTGGCGCATTCGTCGTTTCGGAGACGGCATCCGTCACCTTTTCGATTAACGCGCGTTTTTGTTCCACGGTACGGCCCGGGAGCATTTTTACAGTTACATAAGGCATGGGTCATTCCTCCTTTGCTGAAGTCTCTTTCATTGTAGAGAATCCCCTTCCTCTAGAAAAGAAAATTCTCATTTACCGAGAAACATGAGCTCACTTTTACCGGATTTGGGGTAATAAACAAGACAGAGCGAATGTAGGAGGAATCGGGATGAAGTGGAAAGGAAGACAACAGAGCCGAAACGTCGAGGATCGACGTGGCCGTAGCATCGGAGGGAAGGGGATTGCCGGGGTCGGGGGTGGTCTCGGATTGATTCTCGTCATCGTCTTTACATTATTGAATGGGGGAAGCCCGACGGATCTCGTCAACAACATCGGAATCGGGGAACCTCAATCGGAGGGGACGTATACGGGAACTGCTCGTGAAGAGGAGATGGCAGATTTCGTAGCGGTCGTCTTGAAGGATACAGAAGAAGTGTGGACAGACATCTTCGCTGAAAATGGGATGACGTATGAAGAGCCGACGCTCGTCCTATTTTCCGGACAGGTTGAATCCGCTTGTGGTATTGCTGGCTCGGCTGTTGGTCCGTTCTATTGTCCCGGCGACCAAAAATTATATATCGATTTGAGTTTTTATGATGAACTGAGTCAACGTTTCAATGCACCAGGGGATTTTGCGATGGCTTATGTCGTCGCCCATGAGGTCGGGCATCACGTCCAGACGCTTCTCGGGACGACAGAAGAAATCATGCCGCTTCGGAACGAGATGAGCGAGACCGAATTCAATCGCTATCTCGTCCGCTTTGAGTTGCAGGCAGACTACTATGCAGGCGTATGGGCCCATCACGCGCAAGGGTTAGGGTATCTTGAAGCGGGGGACGTGGAAGAAGCGATGAATGCCGCGCATCAGATTGGCGATGACACGCTGCAGCGTCAGGCACGTGGATATGTGACGCCAGACTCGTTCACACATGGGACATCGGAACAACGCATGCGTTGGTTCGAGAGAGGATTTGAGAACGGATCGATTCAAGGTGGTGACACGTTCAATACGAACAACTTATAGATCGGGCGTACGCTCGATCTTTTTAGGTGATTGGAATATGGGGAAGGAATCCGCTATCATAAAAGAACAACAGTTGCAGGAAGGGGATGACCAAATGGAATCCTTACTTACGAAAATTGATTTAGCGAAAGAGGATATGACAGCGGTCGAAAAGAAGATCGCCGACTATATTTTGTCCCATTCAACGCTCATTCCAAACATGACGACAAAAGAGCTTGCGCAAAAGACGGATGTATCCGAGGCGAGTATCGTTCGTTTCGCACGAGTCGTCGGGATTGATAGTTTTAAAGCGTTCAAGCTCGCGCTCGTGAAAGACTTGGCTGTCACGGAGACGACGCTGACGGACTTCAACGTCCTCCAGCAAAAGGACACGCCGTATGACTCGTTCCAAAAAGTCATCCATGTGAATAAAGGAGCCATCGAGGCGTGCGCCGAAGCGATGGACAAACGAGAACTTGAACATGCGGTGGACTTGTTCGCTCGTGCGAACCGCGTCATCTTTTACGGAGTCGGGGGGTCTTCGACGGCGGCAATTGATGCGCAATATAAGTTCACGAAACTGGGATATGCGGCCACGACCTCTCCCGATTTTCATTATATGTTGTCGCTGATTCCGCATTTAGGAAAGTCTGATGTATTCGTCGCAATCAGCACGTCCGGTCGAACGAAAGATGTGCTCGAGCTCGTCCGATTTGCGAAAAAGAAACGTGTTCCGGTCATCGCCATCACGAACCTCGACAAATCACCGCTTTACCGGGAAGCGGACGTTCGACTCTGTACGCCGAACGTCGAGAGTGACTTCCGAATCGCCAGTATCGCCTCACGGATGACACAATTGACGATTGTCGATACGTTATATATGGGACTCCTCCACCGGAAGGGAGAAGGCTTGATTGATCGGTACGCAGAAGCTCGAGATGAGATGGTGAAACTACGCCGATGATTCGACCTTATACGGCTGAAGATCGTCAAGAATTGCAACGCTTTCTGATGGATCAACGCACATTCGCAAGATTGAATGAACAGACAGTCGAGATGTTTCGTGACGAGAACGTGGCGGATTTTGAAGCGGATGGCACCGTCAGTCTCATTATTCGTGAAGATGGACGGGTTGTCGCCATCGCGGACCTGTTGAAACGACATCCCGTGGATGGCTCGCTTTGGCTTGGTTTGTTCGTTGTCGAAGAATCTCTCCATGGGACAGGTTTGGCGCAAACGTTGTATGAACAATTGGAAGACCAATATATGCGCCCGTATCAGACGGTATTTCGATTAGGTGTCCTTCCAAACAATCTCCGCGCTCGTCGGTTCTGGGAGCGAAACGGATACGTGTATGAGAAGGATTCGATCACGAATAAAGGAACACGCGTGCACGTCTTGAAAAAACGACTCATTCGTTCAGAGTGAGTTTTTCTTTAAAGTTTATTTGAAATTAAATTTCATAAAAATTAAATTATAAATTGACTTTAAATTTCAATATAGTACGATTAAATCATAGAGAAGAAAGGATGGTGGCGATGCTAGATAAACTGGCTACAGAAAGACGGAATGAACGAACGATGCACCTGGACGAGATGTCGATTGAGGAACGATTGGCGATTATGAATGCAGAGGATCAACAAGTTCCTCAAGTGATTCAAGAGCAACTTCCGGTCATCACAAAAGTCGTGGAGCGAGTCATCGCATCCTTTCGTAAAGGCGGTCGCCTGATTTATATCGGTGCGGGCACGAGTGGACGTTTAGGGATTTTAGACGCAGCGGAGTGTGTGCCAACTTTTGGAGTATCACCCAATCAAGTCATCGGACTGATTGCCGGCGGCGAACGCGCGCTCATTCAAGCCGTTGAGGGAGCAGAAGACAGTAAGGAATTGGCGGTCACAGATTTGAAAGCGCTTCATTTGACGGCAGAGGATACGGTCGTTGGGATTGCAGCGAGCGGTCGAACGCCATATGTGGTCGGAGGTCTCGATTACGCACGAGAACTCGGTGCCACAACAGCTTCAATTTCATGTAATCGCGATGCGGTCATCAGTCGACATGCGGATTACCCGATTGAAGTGGAAACGGGACCGGAAGTACTGACCGGTTCAACGAGATTGAAGGCGGGAACAGCACAGAAACTTGTCCTCAACATGATTTCGACGACGTCGATGATTGGAGTAGGGAAAGTGTATCAAAACTTGATGGTTGATGTGCAACCGACGAATGAAAAGCTAGAAGTGCGTGCCAAGCGGATGATTGCAGAAGCGACAGGGGTCGACATGGAAATGGCCGCGCGTTATTTTGCTTCATCCAAGGGGCACGTCAAAACGGCGATTGTCATGATTTTAGCGGACGTCTCTTATGAGGAGGCTGTCAAACGATTAGAGCGCGCGAACGGATTCGTCCGCGAGGCGCTATAAGGGGGAAATCGAGATGAAGAAAGAAGAGGTTTTAGCACGGGATATCCTCGCACATGTCGGGGGGAAAGAGAACATCCGTCAACTCGCGCATTGTATGACACGTGTCCGATTGACGTTGAAAGATGGGACGAAGGCAGACATTGACGCATTGAAAAAGATTGACGGGGTCATGGGTGTCATCGATGATGAGACGTTACAAATCGTCGTCGGTCCAGGTACCGTAAACCGGGTCGCGGATTATATGAGCCATGAGACGGGGCTTGCCATCGGGGAAGAATCGGTAGATGCGAACTTGACGTTAGAGGAACGTGCGGCGGTCGAACGCCAGAAGGTGAAAGAAAAGCAAAAATCACCGTTCAAACGATTCCTTCGCCGCCTCGGAAACATCTTCATTCCGCTCATTCCGGGACTTGTCGCATCGGGGATCATTAACGGGGCCGCGAACTTTGCTGTCAACGCCGGCGTCGACCGGACGGAGACGTGGATGCAGATTCTACTCGTGCTCGGTAGCACGGTCTTTGCGTATTTGGCCATCCTTGTCGGTTGGAACACGGCAAAAGAGTTTGGAGGAACGCCGGTACTCGGGGCGATTGCCGGGGGGATCCTGTTCAACCCGCTCCTCGCGGACATCGTCATTTATGGGGAGCCGCTCGTCGTCGGGCGTGGTGGATTATTCGGTGTTATTTTTGCCGGTTGGCTCATGACGTATATCGAGAAGCACATTCGTCGCTTCATGCCGGTATCCATTGATATTATTTTCACACCACTCTTTACTGTTCTCATCGTTGGATTTACAGCGCTCTATGCAATCATGCCGGTCGCTGGCATATTGTCAGACGGGATCATGCGAGGAATCAATGCGACGCTCGAATTCGGGGGACCCGTCGCAGGGGCACTCTTGGCAGGATTCTTCTTACCGCTCGTCATGGTCGGATTGCATCACGGGTTGACGCCGATCCATTTGGAACTGTTAAATACGGTCGGGACGACGGCCCTTCTCCCAATCTTGGCGATGGCCGGTGCGGGTCAAGTCGGTGCTGCGCTTGCCATTTTTGTGAAGACGCGCAACCCACGCCTTCGTAACATTATCAAAGGGGCCATCCCCGTAGGTTTCCTCGGAATCGGGGAGCCGCTCCTATACGGGGTCACGCTTCCGCTCGGACGTCCGTTCTTGACAGCGTGTCTCGGAGCTGCGGTCGGTGGGGCTTTCCAAGCGACAATGAAGACAGCGGCGCTCGGAATCGGTGTGTCCGGTCTATCGCTCACTCCGCTCATTGATAATGGCATGTATTTGACGTACATTGCCGGACTATTGATTTCATATACGGCAGGTTTCTTGTTCACTTATTTCTTCGGCTTCAAAGAAGAGATGGCGGACGGGATTTGACAAACAAAGATGGCTCGAGTCGAGTCATCTTTTTCTCTACTTTTGGAAAGGTGGATTCACATGAGAGGAATTTCGGTTTACTTAAGTGAGGAACTGACGTCTGTGTACATTGATTGGATCGAACGTATGCGAGAGAGCGGGTTTACAAGCATCTTCACGTCGCTCCATATTCCGGAAGACGATTCGACAACCTATACAGAACGACTTCAGCAATTAGGTGTGTTGGCAAGGCGTCTAAAGATGGAACTCGTGGCAGATATCGCCCCATCGTCTCTACAGACGCTCGGTAAGACCTGGGACGATGCGCATACGCTGTTGGAGTGGGGCGTCACCGGGTTACGTGTTGACTATGGTGTCACACCGAAACAAGTGGCAGATTTGTCACGACATATGATGGTCGCCCTCAATGCGAGTACGCTCACGGAAACGGAGCTTGAAGAGATGCATCGGTATGGATTACAACGAGAACGCGTAGAAGCGTGGCATAATTTTTATCCTCGTCCGGAAACAGGACTCGAGCGTTCTTGGTTTGATGAAAGAAACGCCTGGTTACATGCGCAAGGAATACGGGTACAAGCATTCATCCCTGGAGATGAACGGTTACGTGGCCCCCTTCATGAGACATTACCGACACTCGAGATGCACCGCCACCAATCTCCGTTTTCGTGTTATATCGATTTACAAGCGACGGTCGATCGAATCTTGATTGGAGATCCGTGTATATCCAATCAGACGATGCGACAGTTTCGGGAGTACGACGAGGGCGTCATCGTTCTTCGAGCGACCACACGAAATCATGATGATTTGGTTCCAACAAGTCACACGAATCGGATGGACCCAGCCCGGGACGTCATCCGTTCGGTCGAATCGAGAGCGTATGGACGACCTGGGGACCATTTGATTCAACCGCGAGATACAGAAGAACGAGTGCTCGGCAGTATCACGATCGACAATGAACGTTACGGTCGTTATGCAGGGGAACTGCAAATAACGAAGCGGGATTTGCCGGCAGATGAGCGCGTCAATGTCATCGGAAGGATCATTGAAGAAGATCGTTCATTAATCCAACAGATTGGTCCAGGAGGACGCTTTCAAATCGACTGGGTGTGACTCAGGATTGCCACCATCCTATGTCATTGTGTACAGTAGAGAGGGAGGGTGGAACATGAAAGACATTAATTTTAATATTATTTCAGACGATGCGACGGACGGACACGGTGGTTTTGGCGTCGGTTCGCTTAGTTTAAATAACATGTCTCCGGTCATCATCGATGTCGAAGAAGGCGTTGCAACAATCGATATGGGAGCGATGCACGCCAAGTCTGCCATCGAGAAACGGATTAAGTTTTTGACGGACCCGGAAGCGGTACCGAACGGGAAACCGTATTGGATCGTGTGGGTGACGGTCGGTCGAAAACCGGAAGGCTTTTATTATGGTGGTGTCGCGGCATGTGACATGTTAGTTGACGTGGAAGCGAGACGGGGTTATAAATTATTACCGTATCACGTCAATCAAATGGACAAATCGTTAAAGGGTCGGATTTTAATCGACATGATGGACGCTCCGTCCCGCGACGTTTTAGCGAACTTCTTACAAGAACATCGCCCTGAGATTTGGGCAAACTCGACTGAACTTCATGCAGAGCTCGAGCGCTTAGGCGTCGAGTAAAAAGATTGGACGAATTTTCGTCTCCAATCTTTTTTGTTTCGCATTTTTGGGAGTAACAGGAAATTATGTAACTGAAGAGATATTCAGTTGTAATTGTATGAAAATTCAGTATTATGATATACTGACTACATTGTGAAAAAAAGAAAGGGTGATACGATGAGCGAAACGAAAAAAATCTTAATCGGTCTCGCGCTAGGTGTTGTTGTTGGTCTCGGATTGGCGGGCTTGCCGGATAATGTTTATGAGATTGTGAATCCGTATATTTTATCTCCGGTCGGAACGATCTTTTTGAATTTAATTAAAATGTTAGTCGTACCGATTGTCTTCTTCTCGATTATTTTAGGCGTCATGGGTCTCGGGGACCCGAAAGAACTAGGTCGAGTCGGGTCGAAGTCGATTCTGTTCTTCTTAGCGACGACAGCGCTCGCGATCATGTTAGCGATGGGTGTTGCATCCGTCTTACAGCCAGGGGAGCGTGGGGACTTCCCAACGACAGGTCTTGAATTTGAATCAACAGCGACCGAGGAATCGTCTAATATCGTACAGACATTCGTCAATATGATTCCAACGAATCCGATTACGGCGCTCGCTGAAGGAAACATGCTTCAAATCATCGTCTTTGCGGCATTGATTGGGTTTGCGTTGATTGCCCTCGGGGACAAGGCGAAGACGTGGCGTCAATTCGTCAAACAAGGCGATCGCATCATGATGCACCTCATTCATCTCGTGATGAAGCTCGCTCCTTACGGGGCGTTCGCATTAATTGCTTCTGCAATCGGAGGCATCGGTCTTGATGCCGTCGTCGCGATGGCGTGGTATATGATTGCCGTCGTCTTGACGTTATTCTTGCATGCCACGATTGTCTACGGGGCAGCAGTATATTTCATCGGGAAGATGAGCCCGGTCTTCTTCTTCAAGAACTTCTATGAGGCGATGACCTTTGCGTTCTCGACATCTTCGTCGAATGCGACGCTTCCGGTATCGATGGAAGTCGCGCAGACGAAACTCGGTGTGCCGCGTTCGATTTCATCGTTCGTGCAACCACTCGGGGCAACGGTCAACATGGACGGAACGGCGATCATGCAAGGGGTTGCGACGATTTTCATCGCGCAAGTGTTCGCTTCTGACTTAACAATGACTCAGTTGTTGACGGTCGTCATCACGGCGGTCCTCGCTTCGATCGGTACAGCGGGTGTACCGGGAGTCGGACTTGTCATGCTTGCGCTTGTGCTTCAGTCAGTCAACTTACCGGTAGAGGGAATCGCCCTCATTATCGGGGTCGACCGTATTCTCGATATGCTTCGCACATCTGTCAACATCACGGGGGATGCGGCATGTGCGGTTGTCGTTTCGAAATTGGAAGAAAAACATTTACCACCAGTCGACGAAGACTCGTGGGATGAAGCAGGCGCGACCTCTTCATCATCGCTATGATATAGTGAAGGACCATGACAACATGTCATGGTCCTTATTTTGTGAAGAGAAAGAGTGATGATTATGGAATGGGAACTGCTCCCGCTCCCTTTATTTTTGATGATCAGTATTTTACTGAATAGTGTGATTGCGGTCGCCGGTGTCCTCCCTAGTGCTTTTTTGACAGCCATCAATGTGAGTGTCCTCGGTCTCGTACCGGGCATCCTCGTATCGATTGTCGGGGAGGCAGTTGGCGCCGTCGTGAGTTTCATCCTTTATCGGAAAGCCCTACACCGTTATGTTTCTCCGAATGGTAGCCGATTCCAACGGCTTCGGGAGTCCGAAGGAGCCGAGGCTTGGTTTCTCGTCCTCGGGATGCGTCTTATGCCATTCGTTCCTTCTGGTCTCGTCACGTTATCGGCGGCGTTCAGTCGCATGACGCTCGCCTCGTTCGCAGTAGCAAGTACGATTGGAAAGATTCCTGCCTTGATTATGGAAGGACTGGCGGTGACGGCAGCGATGCAGTTAACGATTGGATGGCAATTGTTTTTAGTTGGTGTCGTCGCCATGACGTATCTTGTTTGGCGAATGCGTCAAAGGAGTGGCGAGAAAATGTGACAAAACGCTTCGACGAAACGTTTGCCGGTCGTCTTTTTCCGCAGCATGGTCCAATCGATTAAAATGGATTCATCAAAGTCCTTTAGAAATGCCTCGTGCAGTTCTTGAATGGATGTAGTATCGAATTGGGCAATCATCATCTCGTGGTTGAGAAACATACTACGAAAGTCGAAGTTGGCTGATCCGACGAGGGCAACGTTACCATCAATCAGTAGTGTTTTCGCATGGATGAAATGGCGGTTGTATTTATAAATTTTGATATTGCGCTTCAACAGTTGTTCAAAATAATACTCGGTCGCATGAAAGCTGAACCATTCGTCTCCTTTGCCCGGTACGACGATTCGGACATCGATGCCGCTACGACCTGCGACTTCAAGAATGGCCAATAGTTCAGGCGGGGGGACAAGGTATGGGGTGGTGAGCCAAATCGATTTTTTGGCATCCATCAACAGACGCATGAGTCCATCGCGAATCGTGACGTCTTTACCAGGCGATGTGACGAGTAGTTGTGTCGCTCCGTTTTGCCCTTTTGGTTCATTGACAAAGTACTGAGAGAGGTTCTTTTCATCTGCGAACAGATCCCACGTCTCATCACTCGTCCCTTGTCCTGCGTATAGCCAGTTCTCTACAAAGAGCTGCTGTAATTCTCGGACGAGCGGACCTTCGAGACGGAGGTGAGTGTCACGCCAGAAACCGAGTTTATCATTCTTCCCAAGATATTCATCCCCGACGTTCAACCCGCCTGTTAGCGCGATTCGCCCATCCACGACAATCAGTTTTTGATGGTTGCGGAAGTTGGCGTTAAACACCAGGTACGGATGCAAAACGGGGTCGAACGCCTGAACGTGGACACGGGACTCCCGTAACGGTTGGATAAACTCTTCCCCGATTTCTTGACTGCCGAGTCCGTCATACAGAAAGCGGACAATGACATTTTCATTCGATTTTTGAATGAGGGCGTCTCTAACTTTTAACGAAATGTCATCCGTCCGAAAGAGGTAGTATTGGATGTGGATATGATTGGTTGCACTGTTGATGGCGTCTAATAATGCATCAAATTTCTGTTCACCGTTGACGAGCAGTTTAGTCGAAGTATGACCATCGGCACCGGATGCGCCTAATTTTTCGAGTGTCCGTGTCAACGGGTAAGACGACACAATATCAGGTGAAGTTTCAATTTTCTCGCTTTCGATTGCTTGCCGTAGCATCCGGATCTCTGATGACGTTCGTTTGAAGCGTCGATGACGGCGTGGCGTACGGCCAAACATGACCCATGCCAAGACACCGATGAATGGAATGAAGAAGACGGTCAGTAACCAGGCGAGCTTCCCTTGAGGTTGTACTTGGTCAAATAGAATTTGCCATCCGACGACGAGCGGTGCGATGATGGCGATTCCAATTAATATAGAAATAAGGATGTCGAGCCAGAACAAGAGACCGATAAGCAAGATGACACTGATCACCATGATGATCAGTTGAATTACGCGACGTTTCAAAGGAAACACGACCTTTCTATAGTTCGATGAACAATGAAAACGAGGGGAATCCCCCTCGTTTTTTAGTACACGCTGTTCAAAACAGCATTGATTTCGTCGGGATAACGAACGAAGAAGTACATATTCGTGTACAACCGTTCCTCCTTTCGAGAGAGTCCATAACTATTCATCTCTTACCCTTTTTTTCATATCTAAAATCAAGGTATTGTTGGCGCATGAATGAAAGAAAAGCACCGGATGTCGACGAAGTCGATTCCTGTGCTTTTGAACGTGATGACTTATGTGATTTCAATCTTGTATTGATTGGCAGGAGCCGGTTTTCCGAAGAAATATCCTTGCGCTAAATCGAATCCGAGCTCACGACAGACATCTGCTTCTTCCATACGTTCTATCCCTTCAGCAAGAAGGGTGATGCCCATCGAATGGGTTAACGCACGCACTTGTTTGAGGAAAGCGCGTTTTTCAGCGTCTTCATCACAAAACGAGATATAGGAACGGTCAATTTTGACATAGTCCGGTTCAAGTCGCTTCAACATATCGATTGTCGAGAAGCCTGCCCCGACATCGTCTAATGCAACTTTCATCCCCCGCTTTTTATATGTCGAAAATACGTGTTGGAGATGATCGACGTCATGTACCTTCTCCGTCTCCACGACTTCAAAGATAAAGCGGTCTGGGCTGAGGTCATATCGGTCAATGATGTCAAACGTGTGCTGGAGACAATAGTCCGGGTTATAAATGGTCGAAGGTAAGAAGTTGATGAACGTCTTTTGCTGAGGGGCGACGGCTTCAAACGTTGCTTTGATTGCTTCCGCGCGGGCACGTTGATCGAGTTTCGAATGGAGACCGAAGCGGTTTGCCGTCCGGAATAGGTCACCAGGTGAGATATTGGCGCTACTGCGGAGGAGCGCTTCATATCCGAACGTTTCCGTTGAATCGAGGAAGATAATCGGTTGGAGATGACTCTCGAACGTGCCGTGCTGAATCTGTTCAATGATGTGCCGATGTGCAAGCTGATCTTTTAGTGCTTCGACCTCAAGTGGAGGTGTCTGACTGTTGGAGTTATAATCGACACAGTAAACCGTCCCTTCCGCATGCAGAAGGAGCGTATCGAGTTCTTCAAACGTTTTGTAAGAGTATTCCTTGAATTTCGTGACGAGTGTTCCTTGAGCAATCAAAGGAATGGTTGTGTTACAAGCAGCACAGGGTGACCACATACTATTCCACCTTTCGATTCAGAATTGGTTCAATCAGTATATCGGCAACGTCTCACAAAAAACTCACATTCAAGACCGATCCCGCAAAAAAATCGTGCAAAATGGGTACAGGTTTTGTATACTTCCTATCGTATGATTAAGAAGCGCCTCAAAACGCCACTCGCATACGAACAACTTTTTGAACAGAAAGGGGTTCTATCGATGGACCAAAAATTAAAATTATGGTTTACGGAGCACCAAACAGAAGATTACGGGATTACGTTCCGTGTAAACCACGTTTATGAGAGCGAACAAACGGAGTTTCAACGACTAGAGATGGTCGAAACGGACGAGTTCGGAACGATGTTGTTACTTGACGGGATGGTCATGACGACGGATAAGGACGAATTCGTCTATCACGAGATGGTCGCACACGTCCCACTCTTTACACACCCGAATCCGAAGCATGTGCTCGTAGTCGGTGGGGGAGACGGCGGTGTCATCCGTGAAATTATGAAACACCCATCAGTAGAAAAAGCGGTTCTCGTAGATATCGACGGGAAAGTTATTGAATATTCGAAGAAATACTTACCAAATATTGCGGGTGAGCTCGACAACCCGCGTGTTGAAGTCATCGTCGGTGACGGATTCATGCATATCGCGAAGTCAGAAAACGAGTACGATGTCATCATGGTCGACTCGACTGAACCGGTCGGACCAGCAGCCAACCTCTTCACAAAAGGGTTCTATGCAGGGATTTCAAAAGCGCTCAAAGAGGATGGCATCTTTGTGGCTCAAACGGATAACCCATGGTTCACACCAGAACTCATCCAAACGGTTCAACGTGACGTGAAGGAAATCTTCCCAATCACGAAATTGTACACAGCAAACGTACCAACGTACCCGAGCGGCATGTGGACGTTCACGATCGGCTCGAAGAAATACGACCCGGAACAAGTATCAGCGGAGCGTTTCCATGACATCGAAACGAAGTACTACACGCCGAAGCTTCACAATGCAGCGTTCGTCCTTCCGAAATTCGTGGAGGACTTAACAAAATGATTAAGCGTTTCGATGAAGCCTACTCAGGTAAAGTGTTTATCGCCAGCCTCCCAGAGGTGACAGAGGCGAAGACGGTTCTTTACGGGATGCCGATGGACTGGACAGTCAGCTTCCGTCCAGGCTCGCGTTTCGGTCCGAACCGGATTCGTGAAGTATCGATTGGACTCGAGGAATATAGCCCATATTTAGACGGTGACTTGGCTGATGCCGCGGTGTACGATGCAGGAGATATCCCGCTTCCATTCGGGAACGCACCGAAGTCGCTCGATATGATCGAGGCGTTCGTCAAAGATGTCGTCAAAGCAGGCAAGTTCCCACTCGGCATGGGTGGTGAGCACCTTGTCACATGGCCGATCATCAAAGCGATGCACGACGTGTACGGCAACGACTTTGTCATCCTCCACTTGGATGCGCATACGGACCTTCGGGATGAGTATGAAGGCGAGCCGCTCTCACACTCGACTCCGCTCAAAAAAGCGGCAAACTTGATTGGACCATCGAACTGTTACTCGTTCGGAATCCGTTCAGGAATGAAAGAAGAGTTTGAGTGGGCACGTGAAGTCGGCTACAACATGCATCAGTTTGAAGTGATTGAACCACTCAAGCGCGTCTTGCCGACACTCGCTGGTAAAAAAGTATATGTCACGATCGACATCGACGTCCTCGACCCGTCAGCGGCACCAGGGACAGGGACGCAAGAAATCGGTGGCATCTCAACGAAAGAATTGCTCGAAGCGGTACATGCGATTGCGAACGCAGACCTCGACATCATCGGTGCAGACCTTGTCGAAGTGTCACCAGCATACGATCAGTCAGACATGACAGCCATTGCAGCAGCTAAGATTCTTCGTGAGATGATGATTGGATTCGTGAAGTAAATGCGGAAAAAGGGTCAGCTGGAAATGGAACTGAGCGCTCGGATTACCCAATGGGAAAAAGAATATTTGGGTCGCGGGTCATTGACGTGTAAGGCAGACCTGCTTCGAGACCTCGCCATCGTCACACTCCAAGGCGTGTTGACGCCGGCCGAGTACGACTTGGCTACTAAGTCGTCAGGTCGCGAGCAATTGAAGAAATACCGCAACAATCTCGTCGAATCAGGACGGAGTCAACTCGAAACGATTGTCGGGCAAGTACTTGGTCGTTCGATTGTCTCGCTCCATACGGACATCAGTACGAAAACAGGGGAGCGTCTCATCGTGTTCCGACTAGATGCCCCTTGGGATCAAACCGATTGACAACGAAACGTTACCTTCTTAAAATGAAAGGCAGAGACGTATATAGGAGCGACTGGACGAGTCATGATGAAGCGTGCTTTCGAAATCTTATGACGGAGCTACTGACCAATTCAATAAACTGACAGTTGTCGGCCTGACGGAGCGATCATTCGAGCCGTCGGCATACAGCGCACGCCTTCTTTAGGTGTGCGCTTTTTTGTCGCCAAGGAGGAAGATGTATGGAATTGTTTTTATTTTTATTGACAAGCGCCCCGGTACTA
This sequence comes from Exiguobacterium sp. s123, assembly GCF_018617075.1. Lineage (GTDB taxonomy): Bacteria > Bacillota > Bacilli > Exiguobacteriales > Exiguobacteriaceae > Exiguobacterium > Exiguobacterium profundum. Next base: position 187,227 of record NZ_JACSJL010000005.1, read on the forward strand.
CTGTTCGTGACGGGCGTCATCGCCGCAGTCGGAAAATCAAACTTAAAGATCCCGGATTCACTGAGCACGACGCTCAACATTTACTTACTGCTTGCCATTGGACTGAAGGGAGGCATGGGACTCGCCTTGGTATCTTTTGAAGACATCGCATTACCGCTGACCGTGACGCTGTTGATTGGAATTTTGCTACCGCTTCTCGCGTTCTATGTCGGAGGGATGTTCAAATTCTCATTCCCCGAGCGAATTGCCATGGCTGCAACGTTCGGCTCGGTGTCACTCGTCACCTATGTGGCCGCGTCGACACAGCTCGAACGTCTCGGGATTGCATATGAACCGTTCATGACGACATTGGTCGTCGTCCTTGAAATCCCCGGTCTGATTGTGGCGTTGCTCCTATATAATCAGACGCAAGTATTCGGGATCACGGCCACGTCAGGAAAGGCGAACTCTCTATTCGTGCTAAAGGAGAGTTTGTTCTCGAAAAGCATCCTCTTAATGTTTGCAGGTCTAATCGTAGGTCTTGTGACACCAGACGCCACACCACTCAAACCATTTTTCGTCGACTTGTTCCCGGGTGTGTTACTCCTTTTCTTATTAGGTCTAGGAGTAAAAGTCGGACAGCAATTGAAAACGGTCCCGTCATATGGGCTGAAATTTATGATGATGGGTATGGTGTTTCCGTTAGTCGGGGCCCTTGTCGGCTTTATCGCAGCGAATATCGCCAATTTATCTGACGGCGGAACGATTCTCTTGATGACACTCGCAGCGAGTGGGTCGTATATCGCCGCTCCCGCCATGTTGCAAGCCTCGGTCCCGGAAGCGAAACCATCATTTTATTTGACCCTTTCGCTAGCTGTCACGTTCCCGTTCAACCTGTTAGTTGGAATCCCGCTATACATTGCGATCGTCACATGAAAAAGGAATGAACTGTACTCTGAGTAGTAGGTAATATGCTCCCCAAGAGGTAGACAGATGAAATAAAAAATCTGTTTATCTAATCGGGGAGTATTTTTTATGGCGAGAAATCGACATTCAATCGAACAAAAACTGAGTGTACTACATACGATGGAAGAATAAACATATTCATAGGGACTCGTCTAAATCTAGGGGTGTCTATCCGGTTTATAGTGAGATAGCTGAACGCACACAGGAGCGCTAATACAAAACTTGACAAAACTACGCTTCTGACGATCATCCGGAAGCTACGGGCAACCTGGTCCCCAGAACAGATCGTCGCTCACCTCTACATGGGAAAAAACGCCTTCTTGACGATCTATCTCTGGGTCTGTGGGGGTAATATACGTGCCCATAACCTTGCTCCGGCAGAAGGACAAGCACCGGAAACTAGTGCAGACCTGCGGGCGTATCAACGCCGGTTTGCCGCCCCGTACTCGTCATGGCAACATGAACGCCAAGAGAATCCTTCGCGAAAATCACGCATGAAGTGCTCGCCGAGAGCAACGGGCGGCCGAGAAAGTGTCTGAACTGGAAAACGGCACAGTGGACCTTTACGGGGAAGTATTGCGCTTAATTTGACAAATCGCCCATCTAAAGGACGAATGTATCTTATGCACAGATATGTTAAAGTCAGCATTTCTTTTAAGAGTGATCTAAAAACAATTATTTATTATAAATATCATGTTTTACGTTAAGTGAGCTAGGGGAAATATTATATAAACTAAACTATTCGATTAATTAAGGGGGCAGGGAATATGTCGACGAACAGATGTGATATTTGTGGAAAACCAGCATCAGTCAGAGTCCAAGCAAACTTGAATGGTCAGTTACGAAATATGGAGTTATGTGAGGGTCATTATCAAGAATTTTTACAACGCAATGGATTAAACATTTCTCCAATCGAATCGTTATTTGGAATACGTGGCACTATGCTCGATAACTTTTTTTCGAGCAAACTACCTTTTTTTAATGTAGATGAAGAAGTTAGTAAAGAAAATGTTTATGATGAAACCTCGAGCGAAGTGGCACGGCGCAAGCGTGGTAATGCTTTAACTAGCCGATTGAGTGAAAGCGCGGAAGAGATGCTTCAAAAAGCGGGACAATATGCCTCTGAATTTAACCGACCCGAAATAGATACAGAGCACTTATTGTTGGCGTTGACAGATAGTGAGGTTGTTCAAAGTATATTTAATCAATTCAAAATTAAAGTGGAAGATTTGAAAAGACAAATTCAAGCTGAGGCGAAACATGGAGAGGAATTGCATGAAGGTGAGATTAGCGTTTCACCGCGAGTAAAAGACGCCTTAAGTCGTTCTTTTATTGCTTCAAATGATTTAGGACACCCTTATGTTGGTCCCGAACATTTCTTGATTGGTTTATCTGAAGAGGGAGAGGGGCTGGCTGCAAACATCCTTCGCAAATATGGTTTGACGCCTCAATCTATAAGACAGCAAGTGAGTAGGGTTGTCGGGAACGGTGAAAACAAAGGAGGTCTATCCAATTTGAGTAACACCCCTGAACTGGAGAAATTTTCGCGCGATCTTACTAAGATGGCTAAAGAAGGGAAGCTAGATCCGGTCATAGGTCGTGCCGAAGAAGTGGAAACCACAATAGAGATATTAGCTCGACGTAGAAAAAATAATCCAGTACTGATTGGTGATCCAGGGGTTGGGAAAACTGCTATTGTAGAAGGGTTAGCACAACGAATTGTTGACGGTGAAGTACCTGAAGGTTTAAAGGATAAGCGATTAATGGAGTTAGATATTAACGCAATGGTTGCTGGATCAAAATACAGAGGAGAGTTTGAAGAACGTGTTCAAAAAGTGTTGAAGGAAATATCGGAAAATAAAGATGATTTAATTATATTCATTGATGAGGTCCATACGATTGTAGGCGCTGGACAGGGTGGGGAAGAAGGCGGTCTAGATATAGCTAACGTTTTCAAACCAATGCTTGCTAGAGGAGAGTTGAATCTCATTGGCGCGACTACTCTGAATGAATACCAAAAGTACATCGAAAAAGACGCGGCTTTAGAAAGAAGATTTCAACCGGTTATTATTCACGAGACGACTCCAGAGCAAACGATTATGATTTTAAGAGGTTTGCGCGATACTTTTGAAGCGTATCATAAGGTGACTATAACCGAAGAAGCTATTATTTCTGCAGTAGAGTTATCAGATCGATATATTCCTTCTCGTTTTTTACCTGATAAAGCCATTGACCTTCTTGATCAAGCGGCAGCTAGAGTTAAACTAATTGCCACTTCACGTCCTGCCGGAATTCAAGAAATCGAAGCTGAATTGCAGCACCTTCTAAGAGAGCGAGATTACGTTGCAAATAGAAAGCAGTACGATAAAGCAAGCGAACTTACAAAAGTTATTGAAGAAAAAGAAAGTGAGTTAAAAAAATTAACAGAAGAATGGGAAGCCGAAAAAGGATCAGGGAGTACAGAAGTAAAACCTGAACATATTGCTTATGTGGTTTCGCAGTTGACTGGCATTCCAGTGAACGAACTAACAACAGAAGAAAAAGACAAACTTTTACGAATGGAAGAACAACTGCATCAGCGCTTAGTAGGTCAAGAAGAGGCAGTAAAAGCTGTTTCAGATGCAGTTCGTTTGTCTCGTTCTGGATTACGCGAAGAAAATAAGCCTGTTGCTACCTTTCTTTTCTTAGGACCTACCGGGGTAGGTAAGACCGAGCTTGCAAAGGCTTTATCAGAAGTTATTTATGGAGATGAAAATGCATTATTACGAATTGATATGTCAGAATATGGAGAACGGCATGCAGTAGCACGTCTTGTAGGTGCTCCTCCTGGGTATGTGGGTTATGATGAAGGCGGTCAGCTCACCGAAAAAGTACGACGTTCACCTTACAGCGTGATATTGTTAGACGAAATTGAAAAGGCTCATCCTGACGTGTACAATATCTTACTTCAAGTTTTCGATGATGGACGACTTACTGATGGAAAAGGAAGAGTTGTAGATTTCACCAACACGATAATTATAGCTACGTCAAATTTAGGGTCAGATATTATTCGGACTAGATTAAACAGCGATCATTCTTCTAAAGAAGATTACGAAGACGTAAAAAAAGAAGTTATGACTGTATTGGCAAGTCATTTCCGTCCTGAGTTTTTAAACAGGATTGATGAAATTATTGTATTTAGTGCTTTAAATGAGGATCAAATAAACGAAATTGTATCACTTCAACTACAACGTGTCGCGAAGAATGTGTCGAAACAGGGGATTACTATTTCTTTCGATCAAACTTTAGCTCGCCACTTTACAGAAGAAGGGTACAAACCTGAATTTGGTGCCCGAGAACTCAAACGTGTAATCCGTAGTGAGCTAGAAACGAAATTAGCTCGTGAACTTTTAGGAGGGGCTATTGAGAAAGGGGATAAAATAGTAGCTAAATGGGACGAACAATCACAACAGATTGTTTTTGAACGAACGGAGACGAATGAGGATTAAACCAATTCTGGGAGTATAGCCTATATTTTAGAGAAGGTGTCAACAGCGTTTTTTCATTCTTCTCTGATAACTGTGTAGTTGAAAATAAGAGTGATGATTATGCGATGTTGGCTAACGATGACGAGGCTGGGACATAACTAGCCGGTTTTAAAGATTTTTGATAAAAAGAGGGGTCCGGTCACCGATTTTCGGTGGCTGGACCCCTTCTTTGTCGTGATCAATGGAACATGAAAAGATGACTCCCGTACAGTACAGGAATCATCTCCTTGAAGCAGCATAAGTTTTTTTATTAATGTCCTTTACATGAGGTACAGATTAGAAAGAGTCGGCGCTTTTTGTATGAGTTCATCTGTATGGATTACTGTTTTACTTTTTGTTCCTCCATACATTTTAGCGCGGCCGTCCAGCTTCCGAACAAGGCATTGATCGTCGATGTACTTGGAACATTTCGACCTTCGGCCCATTTCCGGTAGTGGAGGATACTAAAATGTGGTAGCTCTGTTTTGGCTAACTGCAAGGCATCAATGACATCTTCCTCATCCCATTTACGTTTCGGTGGAGCGATATCCAAGACAAATAGCGCATAGCTCCATGAACCGTATTTACGAGCGATTGTCGCTACCGTCGGATAGCCTTTTTCTTGTGCCCATACGGCGTAATGTTGGGACGTGAGGCGCTCTAGCTTTTCAGAGGCTTCAATCAACGCTTGAATGATCCGTTCTTCATTGTTCCGTACCGTCGTCGTTTGAAGCTTGGCTTCGCGTAACGCATTCGACCACGAACCGAACCGGCTACTGATGAGCGTCAAGGAAGGGGCTTGAGAGATTTTTGCCCAGGCACGATACGTTTGGCTCGTGAAGAGTTCAAGTTCTTCTGATGCCTCAATCAGTGCGGTCAAAATATCTTCATCTGAATAATAACGATACAACATCTTAATCTCCGCCGCTTGAACGGCTTCCCGCCAAGAACCAAATTTGTAAATCACGGTCGATAGGGAGGGGACGTCTTTGTTTCGGGCCCATAGTGTGTACTGTTTTGTGTCAAATTCTTCAAGTTCATTCGCTGCTTGTCTTAGGCATGAGAGGATCTGTTGCTCTGTCCATCGTTTCATCGTGATGTCTCTCCTTTTCAGAAGCAAGTCGTGGCTTCAAAGGTCATGGTGTGGTTAAACAATGGTGGTCCTGAAGGAAAGCTAGAACATATTTCCGGTGACGAGATATGAAAAGGGAGGAACCTGAATCGATTGACTACTTTGGGAGAATACGACATTCGCAAAATCTCAAAGTGAAAATAATCCAAATGTCCTACCTTCTACTTCCCATAATACCCATATAAATTAAAAATATTCACAAAAGAAAATAAAAACTCATTACACATTTGTTAAACCGTTTCATGACGAAATGTCATTCGTATCAAAAAGCTATTCTTTTCTTTTGGATTGTGAATCTTGAACGGGTACTTATCTAGCATCAACTCGAAGCTGATTGGGATGGAAGGTGGTGAAAGGATGAGTACTCCAACTGTTCGGTCTCCCATTGATCGAAAAAATGCGCTCTTGATGTTACTCGATATCACGATTGCAGGGCTCGCGATTTTCGTGACGTTTGACCTATTCTTTGCAAATGATCCGACGGTAACATCTGACCCGCTAGATTTGATCACGATCCTCGGATTGAAGACGCTCGTTCTTCTCATTTTAGGATGGGTGACTCGGGTATACCGAATCGACTGGCGATACGGATCGATGCGTGAATTGCAACTACTGGCGATTGTGTTGGTCATGAGTGACACGTTCGTCTTATTCGCATCATACGTATTATTGGATGGCTTTTCCTATCAAGCAATTTTTATTCAAAGCTTACTCGCATTTAACGGAATGTTATTTATCCGACTCGTTGCTAGGACACGATCGTTTTTCCGATTTCACGCACCGGTGTCGAATGGAAAAGCCACCTTGGTTATCGGTGGTGGGGAATCGGGTCAAAAAATCATTAAAGAACTGAAAGAGCATCGAACGAATGTGCTGCATGTGGTCGGGGTGTTGGATGATAATCCATTGCTTCACCGTCTCTACATTCACGGGACACCGGTCATCGGTTCAATCGATTTATTAGAACGCAAAATTGAAGAGCTGAATATCGAAGTGGTTGTGTTGGCCATTCCTTCTCTTCCTTACGGAGATCGGGTCCAACTTTTGAAACGAATCGAGAAAACAGGCGTTGAATCCCATGCACTGCCAATGCTTGCGGAACTCGCATCCGGAAAAGTCTCATTAAATGAGATTCGAGAAGTGGCCATCGAAGATTTGCTCGGCCGTGAACCGGTTCAGCTCGATGTTTCGGAGATTTCTCAAACGTTGAGTGGATTAACCATTTTCATCTCCGGTGCAGGAGGCTCGATTGGTTCAGAGCTTTGCCGTCAATTGATGAAATTCAATCCTGGCAAACTCATCCTGTTTGGACATGGCGAGAATAGCATATATGCAATCGATCGCGAACTCCGCTTACTCGGGTCTGATACAGAGATTTGTCCCGTCATCGGTGACGTCCAAGACCGGGCGCGGGTGATGGAAGTGTTTGATCAGTATCGACCGGACGTTGTCTATCATGCGGCAGCTCACAAGCACGTTCCGCTCATGGAAGACAATCCGAGAGAGGCAGTGAAAAACAATATTTACGGAACGAAGAATATGGTCGAAGCCGCCGATTTCTTTGAAGTGAAGCGGTTCGTCATGATCTCTACGGATAAGGCGGTCAATCCGACGAACGTGATGGGTGCCACGAAACGAGTAGCAGAAATGATTGTCCAACAGCAGGCGCGACATAGCGAAACGACATTCTCGGTCGTTCGTTTCGGCAACGTCTTAGGAAGTCGTGGCTCCGTCGTTCCGCTCTTTAAAGAACAAATTCAGCGGGGCGGACCGATTACGGTGACGCATCCAGAGATGACCCGATACTTTATGACCATCCCTGAAGCGAGTCGCCTCGTCATTCAAGCGAGCGTACGCGCAAACGGCGGCGAAGTGTTCGTACTAGATATGGGAAATCCCGTCAAAATCGTGGACTTGGCGAAACGGATGATTACCTTGAGCGGCTTCACCCTCGAGCAAATCCCGATTCAGTTCAGTGGCATTCGTCCTGGTGAAAAATTGTTCGAAGAACTGCTTGCGACGAGCGAACATACGAATCAAGTATATGAAAAGATTTTCGTCGGTTGTACAAGACCCTTTAAATCGGTCGATCCGATTTTGAAAACGATTGAATATCTACTCGATCAATCGAACGGCCTCACGTCTTTCTTGTTGTTTGTCGCAAATAACGAACTGCCAGAAGAAGTGATGGAAAGTATTTTTGCGCCACAAATTGAACCGGTACGGATGCGAGTCAACGAGTCAACGCAAAGGAGGAAGTCGTTATGAAAAAAACAGTTCTCGTGACCGGAGTGGCCGGGTTCATCGGTTTTCATCTGGCTCGACGGTTGCTAAAAGAAGGACATCATGTCATCGGGATCGATGTGGTCAATGACTATTACGACCCGAAATTAAAAGAATCAAGACTTCATGTGTTGACGCATCCTCGTTTCAAACTCTATCGTGATGCCCTAGAAAATAAGATGGCGATCACGCGTGTCTTTGAAAAAACCCAACCTCAAATCGTGGTCAATTTGGCGGCTCAGGCCGGTGTACGCTACAGCTTAGAAAATCCGGATGCCTATATTCAATCCAACATCGTTGGTTTCCTGAACATCTTGGAAGCTTGTCGTTTCTATCCAGTAGAACAGTTGATTTATGCCTCATCGAGCTCGGTTTACGGTTCGAATCAGGCGATGCCATTTTCCGAACAACACCCGGTCGATCATCCGCTATCCTTGTATGCGGCTTCGAAGAAAGCGAATGAGTTGATGGCTCATACGTACAGCCATTTGTTCGGTCTAAAAACGACGGGGTTGCGATTCTTTAGCGTCTATGGGCCATGGGGGCGTCCCGATATGGCACTTTACAAATTTACGGAGGCGATTTTAAAAGGCGAACCAATCGATGTATACAACTACGGTGAGATGGAACGAGATTTCACATACATCGACGACATCATCGAGTCGATTGTCCGACTTATGGATATCGCACCGTTGGCAGATGAGGAGTTTGACTATGAACATCCTCTACCTGACCGGAGTGACGTTCCGTTTCGTGTCTATAACATTGGAAATCAGCAACCGGTATCCTTGATGGACTTTATTCGGACGATCGAAGAGCGAGTCGAGAAAAAGGCCATCCTCCGCTTGTTACCACTCCAGGCGGGTGATGTACCCGCGAGTTTTGCAGACTCCTCCTCTTTGTATGAATCGATTGACTTTCAACCGCAGACGTCGATTCACGATGGCGTAAACGCGTTTATCGACTGGTACATCGCCTATCATCAAGTGCTGAAGGAGGGCATCGAGTAATGGGGATTTTACAGGATCGGATTTATGCACACTCACCGATTCGACTCCAAAATTGGCTGGTTTCCTTATATGGAATCAAGTTATATCGGGAGCGATACGGTCAGTATTATGAGCAGGAATTGGAGCGACTGAGACGTGCTCCAAATGAAGCGTCACCTGATGCAAAACTCAATCACTTGAACCAGTTTCTACAGTTTTGTAATCAACACAACGTGTACTATCAGCGACTCTTCAAAAAACACGGGGTTACCTTACCCATAAAGAGCTTAGAAGACTTTAAGCGGATTCCCCCTTTGGAGAAAGAGACGCTTCGAACGGATGAGACCATCTTTTCTAACCTTCATGCCCCGATCATCGGCATGACGGGCGGGACGACGGGTAAATCGATTCAGGTTCGTTTCACCGAATACGATTATCAAATGCGAATGGCGCATCTCGATTTTTTTAAAGAACAACATGGTTTTCGCCGTGGGATGAAGCGAGCTAGTTTTACAGGACGGATGATTTGTCCAGGTAATCAAAAGAATGCGGTGTATTGGCGGTACAATGCCCCGATGAAGCAAATGCTCTACTCGGTCGTGCATTCGAATCCGACGACGATTCCACACTACATCGATTCGTTGAACGAATTTCAACCGGCCGCACTCGACGGTTCACCTTCCGATATGATTGAAATCGCAAAATATTTGAAAACCCATCAAAAGACGTTATCGTTCCGACCGGTGGCTTTATTTCCGACCTCGGAGACGCTCACACCATCCGGACGCTTGTTGTTAGAAGAGATGTTCCAAGCGCCGGTTTACGATCAATATGCTTCTTCGGAAGGGGCTCCTATCGTTACGGAGTGTGAGTGCGGGAAGATGCACTTACGCCCTGAGATGGGAATCATCGAGACGGATGCGTTTGGAGAGGCACTCGTCACCAGTTTCACGACGCACGGAACACCGCTGATTCGCTACCGCATTGGCGATCGGATGACCATCAGTGAAGCGATGTGTCCATGTGGACGACAGGACACCATCATCGAGTCAATCGATGGTCGTCAAATGAACTATGTTGAGACGCCGGAAGGCTATAAGGTGTTTGAAGGGGATTTGACGGCAGCGGTCGGCGTGCTGCCGAACTCCATTATTCAAATCCAAGTGTTGCAACACAAAATAGACGAAATTGAGATGCTGTACGTGAAGGATGAGGCACGATTTGAGCCTGAACATGAAGTCGCGCTCCAAAAAGAAGTCGAGCGACTGTTTACTTCACGGATGAAAGTTCTTCTACGAGATGTGAAAAGCATCAAGAAAGAAAAGAACGGAAAAGTCCGAGTCGTGAAACGACTCTACACTTAGCGAGAGGAGACTACACCATGGCAGGGTTTGCGCTTCGTGATTTATACATGAGATCACCGATTCGATTACAACAATGGATGACGACATTGTATGGAATGAAACTATGGCAAGAACGGTACGGACGCACATATGAGCGTGAGTTAGTCGTTTTAGCCAATCGTCCAAAAGATGGGGTACTTGTCGCAGCCGATCAGTTGAAGCGACTCAATGCGTTTCTTGAATTCTGTGCGACGCACAATGCATATTATCAAAAACTGTTTGAAGAAAATGAGATTGTTCTTCCCCTTCAATCGATGGAAGAGTTGAAGCGCATCCCGACCCTCGAAAAAGAAACAGTTCGGAAAAATCCGGACATCCACTCGAACATCAAAACAGACATTCTTGGACGAACCGGTGGAACGACAGGGACGTCCCTACAAGTTCATTTTACGAAAGAAGACTATCAAAGACGTATGGCCCACGTCGACTTTTTCAAAGCGCAACACGGGTTTGTCAGAGGAATGAAACGAGCGAGTTTCACAGGACGGAAAATTTGTAATCCAAATCAAGAAAAACCTGTATTTTGGCGCTACAATCGACCGCTCAATCAACTGCTATTCTCGCTCTATCATGTCAATCCTCAGACCATCCCTCATTACATCGACGCATTAAATCGATTCAAGCCAGTCGTATTAGACAGTGCACCGTCTGCCATGATTGAAATCGCGAAATACATCAAAGAAAATCAGGTTCCACTTGAATTTCAATTACTGGCTATTTTTCCGACTGCCGAAACGATTACGCCTCAAGGAAGAGCCATCTTAGAAGAGGCGTTTAATGCCCCGGTATTTGATCAGTACGCGTCTTCTGAAGGCGCGCCGATTTTAACGGAATGTACTCATGGCAATATGCATCTCCACCACGAAACAGGCGTGATCGAGTCGTATGGGGATCACGAGGAAATTTTAGTGACGAGCTTTACGACCCATGGGACACCGCTCGTTCGTTACCGGATTGGCGATCGGATGAAAATTGGAGAGGGGACATGTGCTTGTGGACAGGGAGGAACATTCGTCACTTCCATTGAGGGACGCGAAAGCAATTATGTACTCACTCCGAACAAACAAAAAATCTACGAAGGAGATTTGACGACCGTTGTCCGAGTGTTACCCAACTCGGTCATCCAAACGCAGTATCGGCAACATGATTTGTATCATATCGAATTAAAATACGTCCCGGATCTTGAACGTTTCAAGCCAGAACATGAAGAGATTATGAGGAGCGAGCTTGAACTACTGTTCGGCAAAGAGGTCGTGATTACGTTGACCGCCGTGCAATCGATTCCTCGGGGACCGAATGGAAAAGTCATTGTGATTGATAAAACCGCATAATTCCGAATCTCAGGAGGCAGATGGACATGGATAAACTCATCTCAGAATCACGTACAACACGAAAAACCATTGCCAATCGTCACGTAGCTGTTGTCGGACTAGGATATGTCGGACTCCCTGTCGCTGTTGCGTTAGGTGGCGTAGGAGACGTCATCGGAGTAGACATCAATGAAACGCGTATCAATGAGCTTACCCTTCATCTCGACAGCACGCGAGAAGTTGAATCAGTAGACCTTGAGCAAGCAGCGGTCTTATATACGACGGATGTCGCCAAACTTGAAGAGGCGGATTTCATTATCGTGGCTGTGCCGACACCGATCAATGATCAAAATCAACCAGATTTAGGACCGATTTGTAGCGCGACTCGTGCTGTTGGGGCGCATTTGCGACCGGGCACGATTGTCGTATACGAATCTACGGTCTATCCGGGACTGACAGAGGAAGAGTGTATCCCATTACTTGAAAAAACATCGGGTCTCCGGGCCGGGATTGATTTTAAAGTCGGCTACTCTCCAGAACGAATTAATCCGGGCGACCGTGAGCATACATTCCGCACAATCAAAAAAGTCGTAGCTGCCGAGGATGAAGAAACACTCGATGTGGTAGCGGCTGTTTATGAGACGGTAGTCGATGCCGGCGTTCATCGCGCTTCCTCGATTAAAGTGGCTGAGGCGGCCAAAGTGATCGAGAATACACAGCGCGATTTGAACATCGCGTTGATGAATGAATTGGCCATCATCTTCGATCGCATGAACATCGACACGCTCGAGGTGTTAGAGGCTGCTGGGACGAAATGGAACTTCCTAAACTTCCGACCAGGTCTAGTCGGTGGACATTGTATCGGCGTCGACCCATTCTATTTGACGATGAAGTCTGAAATGCTTGGTTATCATCCGGAAGTGATTTTAGCAGGTCGTCGAATCAACGAGACGATGGGACGTTTCGTCGCCACATCACTGATTAAAACGATGATTAGTCAAAACATGGCCATTCTCGGAGCACGTGTGACGGTCCTCGGGATGTCCTTCAAAGAGAACGTCAGTGATATTCGCAATTCGAAAGTGGCTTCCTTGATTCGAGAGGTCGAGGAGTTCGGCTTAGAAGTGCAAGTGTGTGACCCGCTCGTCGATTCGGAAGAGGTACGCCGCGAATATGGAATCGACGTCAAATCATACTGTGACTTAAAACCAGCGGATGTCGTCATCTATGCCGTGTCTCACGATGAATTCGTTCAAGAGGGTTGGACGATTGCGAAACGCCAGCTGAAGTTAGGTCGTGGCATCGTCATTGACTTGAAAGGCATGCTCGATCGCGCGATGAAGCCGGAGGAGGTGCACTTATGGCGCCTTTAAAGATTCTCCAGTTCTGCGCTGTCGATATGACAGCGGATGTGTTGCTACGTCCTCTCATTGAGTCGCTGAAGGCGGAAGGACACGAAGTCGACGTCGCGTGTGCTTACGGTGATCGGACGGATCGTCTTCGGGACGAAGGATGGGTCATTCATACGTTGCCAATCGATCGAAAGTTTAGCCCGAAGCGTAATCTACAGACCATTCAAGAGTTGGTGAGGTTATTGCGCCGCGAAAAATATGATGCCATTCACGTCCACACCCCGGTGGCCGCAGCGTTAGGACGAGTCGCGGCCCGCATTGCCAGGACACCACATATTCTCTATACCGCACATGGATTTTACTTTCACGAACGAATGGGTCGAATCGCATACGAACTCGTCTTCTGGTTAGAGAAATCACTCGCGGCATTAGCGACCGATTGGTTGTTGCTCCAAAGCGAGGAAGATTACTCACTCGCTAAAACAAGACATTTCAAAGAGGACGAACGATTGATGCATCTCGGAAACGGGATTGATTTAAATCGATTTTATCCGACAGAGAAACACATTTCCCCAGAACATTTAAAGTTCTTGTTTGTCGGAAGGCTCGTTCAAGAAAAAGGAATCCTAGATTTACTTCAGGCGTTCGATGAACTGACGAAACGCTATCCGAACGCGACGTTGACGATTGCTGGAGAGTTGATGACGAGTGAACGTGATCAAGAGACGGCGAAACAAGTCGAGGCGCATTTAGCCCAAAATCCACAGATTCATTACGCCGGATTCGTTCGGGATACCCCCTCTTTATTTGCAGCACACGACGTCTTTTTACTTCCCTCTTATCGTGAAGGATTGCCACGCTCTATTCTTGAAGCCATGGCGTCCGGATTACCTGTCATCGCTACCGATATCCGTGGCTGTCGAGAAGAAGTCACGGATGGGGAAACCGGCTTTCTCGTTCCCGTCGGTCGACCTGAGGCACTGACCTTGGCGATGCGCTGGTTCATTGAACATCCTGAACAGTGTTATTCATTCGGGCAACGTGGTCGCGAAGTGGTCGAAGAAAAATTTGACGAAACGAAAATTTTAAGTCGTCAACTTCACCTGTTCGCACAAATTAGTAGCCGTGAAGTGGGATGAACCGATACGTCAATCACGTAAGGGGGAGGCGACATGGGAAAGCAACAACTGATTGATCACTTACAAGAGGCTTCTTCGGACGGTCGCCTCACCATCTACATGTATCAGAAATGGCAAAAGATTCACGGCGGGGCAACCGTGGTGGAATTATTAGAAATGTACGGATCATGGTCGAATGTACTGCGTTTGGCTGGGTTGGAACAGCAAACGCCACGGTTCACAAAGAAGGAAATGATTCAAATGCTTCGTGAAGCGGCGAAAGAGCATGATTCATTCAATAGTGCCGATTATCGAAAGTGGGCCATGACCAATGATGCACCGACGTTGACAGAGGTCGTCATTCAGTTCGGATCGTGGAAAGTGGCACTGATTGAGGCGAATTTGAAGAGTATCATCTCGTTCGATCAAAAATGTGAAATCATCCAATCGTTACTTGATGCCAATGAAGAGCTTCATCCATTGACGTCGACCGCTTATGCCAAATGGGCCAAGCAGAACCAACGTCCGAGTATCACGAAAGTGGTGCGGCGTTTCGGGTCTTGGTCCCAAGCGTTAGACGAGATTGGCATCTCAACGCGAGAGCTGTTCACGGAGAAGCAAATGATGGACGCGCTACACGAGGCAGATGAACATTTGACCGCTCTCTCGCCATGGGGTTATGAAGTGTGGCAAAAAGAAAAGGGCAATCGTCCGACATTAAAAGACATTCAACAAATGTTTGGTTCATTTGATGTGGCGGTCCGAGAGATGCGTCAAACCGCAAACCAAAGTGGAGGGAGATGAGAAAATGCGAGTTGTACTCTGCACGGGCGACCACTGGAGTTCAACACTTGTCTATCAAGCGATACGGGATTTAGGCGTCACACATGTGATCATGGAAGATGGTCCGACACCGACTCATGTCAACACGTGGAAAGAACTTCTGACACAATCGTACATTTCCTTCCTGACTCCCATAATGCGGAGGTTCAGTCGAGAACGAATCGTGGAGTTGCAGTCGCGGTATGCTTTCTGTGACGATTCGATTCCGGAACAGCGTATGACGCGTGTCGCTTCCTTACAAGATAAAAAAGCGGAACATACGATTCGACACCTGCAACCGGACGTCATCATCATGTACGAAGTTGCGGAAATGAACGAACGATTGTTACAAGAAATGAACTGTCCCATCTTAACCATCACCCCATCGATGGCAGTGGGACAACGAGAAGCATATTGGGGATTCTATAACCACACATCGAGAAAAGAAGTTCGACTTTGCCAGTGGACGAAGAAAGGATGGACCCCACTAACGAGTGAAGTAATCTATACAGGTGGAACGGATAACTTCTCGACCTTCCCTTATATTTATTTGGCGACGAGTCTCCCGATGTTACAAAAACATCTTCAAATAGGACCGCAAGAAGACACCGAGCGACGAAAAAAAGTCCAAGCCTGAGGCTTGGACTTAACTGTTCGCGATACAATAGTATTGGATGGCCTCGTTATAATACGCAGCGAGCCCCGGCTCGAAGCGATCATAAAATGCGGTGAATCGTTCATCCGTCACATACATCTGTCCGAGTCCACTGAACATATCGAGTGAACAGTCGTAAAAGTGTGTGTCGATGAACAGATGATTGTCTTTCACAATCGATTGAACTCGGTCGTCATCGATTGCGATTTGTGAACGAAATAAATCAACGAGTGGCGCAATCAAATCGAGTTGCATTTGATTGATGCGTTCCCAGTCCGCTTTCGATCGCTTCTGCGCACGTTCTTGTGCTGTCTTGTAAGCTGAAGTCTCTCCCCAACGTTCCTGCACTTCTTCTTGATGTTTCGCCTCGTGAGCTTGAATCTCCTCATAAGATAATCCATCAAATAATGACTTGTCATCCATTGGAATCCCTCCTTTGAGTGAGGTGAGGGTCGCTTCTGCCGTCTCGGCAAGCTGAGCGAAATAGGCTGCTTTCTGTCGCAACGCCTCGATATGTCCACTCAACACATCAATCCGGTTGAACGTCGTTGAATCAAGCAATTCTCCGATTTGATCGAGAGGAACATCGAGCGTGCGATAGAGTAAGATGAGTTGCAACCGTTCCGCATCGCGCGAAGAATAACGCCGATAGCCGTTGGCGTCACGGTTCGCAATGAGAAGACCGATTGCGTCATAATGTCGAAGCGTTCGCGTTGTCGTTCCAGCGAGTGACGCAAGTTGTTGAATCGAATACATCCCTTCACCTCCTTAGTCAAAGCGTAAAGGTTGACGTCACGTCAAGGTCAAGCCTGTTTTTCAAACAGTGAGAATCCATTTCGTTCGCCGATATAGTGGAAACCGAACCGAGGATAGTAGTTATTTAAGAAGGCGTTATCGGCAACACAGTCCAATCGAATGGTCGAAGACGTGTTTGCTAAGGCATGCTGCATCAAACGTTCCCCGATGCGTTCACTTTTTGCACTCGAGTCTGTGACGAGTCGGTGCAAATAGACGGCCCCGTCCGCGTCATCCCATAGATGATGATCCCAGTCAGTCGGAGGAATCAGGCTGACGGCACCGACGACTTGTTGATCTCGTTCGTAGACAAACACCGTCCCGTTCGTCAAATCGTGACGGACATAGTCGGAACGACTCGGCTCTAAATATTTGACCCATTGCGACTTTCCGGCTACTTGGAACTCTTTTGCTTTCTTTAAAATCAATTGATCGACTGCTGAAAAATCCTCCATTGTGGCAAATCGAAACATGATGAAGCACCTCGCTTTCATTTCTTTTCAAAATCGTGTAGGGTACACGTTGAGTATGCTGATGAAACATCTTTGTATCATCGAATGTTTTTTGGTAAGATAAATTTATTACATCGTGCAAACGATTGCGCTAATGATATAAAGTTCACAGCACGAATAAGATAAGTATAAATGATGAGCAGTGAGTTTTGGGATAAGGAGTATCTAGATCACATGCAACTTTTACAACGAGAACAACAAACACAAACGCTTAAACGCAACTGGTGGAAAGAAGCCGTCGCCTATCAAATTTATCCTCGTAGCTTTTATGACGCGAATGGGGACGGAATTGGAGACATTCAAGGAATCATTGATAAGCTCGACTATTTGAAAGACCTCGGTATTGATGTTATCTGGATTTGCCCGATGTATAAATCGCCAAACGATGATAACGGTTATGACATTAGTGACTATCAAGATATCATGGACGAGTTCGGTACGATGGAAGACTTCGACCGCTTATTGGACGAAGTGCATCAGCGCGGTATGAAGCTGTTGCTCGACCTCGTCGTCAACCATACGTCGGATGAGCACCCTTGGTTCATTGAATCGAAGAGCTCGAAAGACAATCCGAAGCGCGACTGGTATATCTGGCGCGACGGAAAACCGGACGGGTCGAAGCCGAATAACTGGGAATCGATCTTTGGTGGCTCGGCTTGGGAATTCGATGAAACGACGGAACAATACTACTTGCATGTCTTCTCGAAGAAACAGCCGGACCTCAATTGGGAAAATGCTGAGATGCGTACAGCGGTATACGATATGATCAACTGGTGGCTCGAAAAAGGGATCGACGGGTTCCGTGTCGATGCAATCAGCCATATTCGCAAGAACCCGACGTTCGCCGACTTGCCAAACCCGAACGACCTCGACTTTGTACCGTCGTTCGAGATGCACATGAACGTGGACGGAATTCACGACTATTTAGAAGAGCTTCGTGACGAGACGTTCAATAAACATGACATCATGACGGTCGGTGAAGCGAACGGCGTCTCACCTGACGATGCCCATCTATGGGTCGGTGAAAAGGAAGGGAAGATGAACATGGTCTTCCAATTCGAACACATGGACCTTTGGAGTGAAGATGTCGATTCGAAACTCGATGTCGTTCACTTGAAGAACGTGTTGACGAAATGGCAAAAAGGACTTGAGGCCGATGGATGGAACGCCCTTTACGTCGAAAACCATGACCAGACGCGTACGGTCTCGAAATGGGGAGACGATGAACGTTACTGGAAAGAAAGCGCGAAGTCGATTGCGATGATGTACTTCCTCATGCAAGGGACGCCGTTTATCTATCAAGGTCAAGAGATCGGGATGACGAACGTCAAATTCGATTCGATCGATCAATATGATGACATCGCGACACGCAACCGCTACTATATCGGTGTCGAACAAGGGAAGAGTCATGACGAGATGATGCGCATCACGTGGAACTCGTCACGCGACAACACGCGTACACCGATGCAGTGGAGTGATGCCCCGAACGCCGGATTCACGTTCGCAGAGCAGCCATGGGTCGGCATCAACCCGAACTATACGGATATCAACGTCGAATCACAGCTTAAAGATGAGGACTCAATCTTTAACTTCTATAAAGAGATGATTCAACTTCGTAAAGATAATGAGACGTTTGTTTACGGGGCGTATGATGTCGTCTTGCCGGAACACCCGGAAGTCTATGCGTATACGCGTACGCTCGGTGACACGCAGTACCTCGTCGTCACGAACTTGACGGCGAAAGAGACGATGTTTGATATGGATCAGACACTTCGTGCGCAAGATGTCGTCTTGAGCAACATGCCGGTTGAAGGCGATGCGGAATCATCGCTCCTTCACTTGAAACCGTTCGAAGGTCGCGTGTATAAAATTAGCTAATTTTTCAGAACTTCAAGGTCGTGGACGAAAATTCGTCTACGGCCTTTTTTGTTGGAAAAAGGGGATAACGGCGACTCATGCGAACTCCTTATAGGGAGATGAGAAGGAGGAAACGTAAATGAAACTGTTATTAACGTCAGCAGGTATTAAGAACGAAAGCATCAAACGAGCACTTCTCGAGTTATTAGACAAGCCGATTGAAGAGTGTAATGCACTCTGTATCCCAACAGCCATTTATGCGTTGAACGGGGGAACGAAACACGCATGGAACTTTTTCAACGGAGATTTCTCGACGCCGATGTGTGAGTTGGGCTGGAAGTCGGTTGGGGTGCTCGAACTGAGCGCACTCCCGAGTATCGATGAGTCGGTGTGGAGACCGGCGTTTGATAAGGCAGACGTATTATTGGTGAATGGGGGCGATCCGCTCTTTCTCTACCATTGGATGAAACAGTCCGAGGTAGCCTCGCTGCTCCCGTCCTGGAAAGGTGTCTACGTCGGATTGAGTGCGGGGAGTATGGTGATGACGCCACGAATCGGAGAAGCGTTTGTCGGATGGCGCGCATCCGATGAGCAGAGCGATGAGACGTTAGGGTTTGTCGACTTCTCGATCTTTCCACATCTCGACCATGACATGTTACCGGGGAACACGTCACGAGATGCTGCAGAATGGGCGGAGACATTACAGTCGCCGGCCTATGCGATTGACGACGAGACGGCGATTCGCGTGAAGGATGGGAAGGTCGATGTGATTTCGGAAGGGAATTGGAAGAAGTTTTTCTGACTGTATAAAAGCAATAGGAAGGGGACCTGAGAGATTGAACCGATTTACTCATCAACGAAAAACGAATCGAATCATCGTACGACCGTTAGAGAAACAAGATTATGACGCGTGGTTAAGTGGATTTACAAATCGTCGTATTTCGCAACACGTGTACGATTCCGGGAAATTAGACATGAGCGACTGTACGTCCGTTTGGTTTGACCAGCTAGTCGACAATCATCAGGCACTTGCGCTTGAAGACGAGGCACATGTCTTCGCCGTTTTCCGGCTTGATGATGGGATACATCTCGGCATGGTGGATTTTTCTACCTTGGCGCGAGATGCGTTTCAATGGGGGAGGGTCGGGTATACGATTCATAATCAACATTGGGGTCAGGGGTATGGGACAGAAGCAGTCGACCTGGCGATGCGTATTGCTTTTGACGACTTGAACTTTCAACGAATCGAGGCACATATCAATCTCGATAATAAAGCATCCATTCGTCTCGCGGAGCGTGTCGGCATGTCGTATGAGTGCACGAGAGAAGGGTTTATCTTTGAGAACGAAGATTGGGTAGACCATCTCGTCTATGTGAAAACGAAGCGCCGTCGATAGAACGACTCCTACCACATATGGTACGATGAATTGACGGAAAGGGGGATGAGCATGGCGATTGAACCACTTCGCGTGCGTGTCCAGCAAACAACACGGATGAGTGACATGCCAGAGTCAATCGAGCTCTCGGCAGACGGTTTATACTATCCATTGAAGACTGGCTTTATTTTAATGTTTGACCAACGACAAGAGGACGGGGCGGTCCCGACGACAATCAAGTACACGCCGGAACGATTGGCGCTGATTTGTAAGGGACCGATTGAGATGAACCACTCCTTCATCGAAGGTCGCTTCACGCAAAGCTTATACAAGAATCCATATATGTCGATGACGATGGCGACGACGACATCGCGCCTCGATGTCTCGGAAGAATCATGTACGTTCGTATATGAGTTGTCCATGAATGAAGAAGATGTTGGTATATATGAAGTACATGTCACGTGGACATTTGAAGGAGGAGAAGACTGATGAACTTTACAGAACGCGTAAACAAGATTGAAGAGATGTTGAACGAAGACTGGTTCGAGATGCTCGAAACGAATGAAGAAGAGTATGAAGAGTGGCGCGGTCGCCTTGAAGACCATGCTGAGCAAGTCATCATGCATTATGACCAAGAAAACGGAGTCGATGTCGATTCAATCGATAAATTGCTTCAACTGAACGATGAGTTCCCGCTCCTTTACGGGGAAGACACCGTTCGCCTGTACATCGCACTTATTGAGGCGCGGTCAGAAGACAAAGCGGTCTACGATCGGTACGTCGATTATTTGGCAGCCATCAGTGATGCATCGCATGAACAGTTTTTACATTTCCATACGCTCGTCGAAGCAGGTCGGTTAGAAGAAGCGAGACAACTCGCGCCACATATGCCACAACGGCTCGGACTCGAAGAGTAAGCATGTCAAAAGTGTCATCTGAACAGGATGGCACTTTTTTTCATGCCTGAAAGGGGACACACTTCGACGAGAACGTCCATTTTATTTCGAAGGTATTTTCTCTAAGATGAAGGAACAAGGAAATCAAACAGAGAACGCGAATGGAAATGGTTAAAGGGGGAAATGTGATGTTAAGACTAATCAAAACATCTGTCGAACAAAAAGAACAGATTCTCGCATTTTTACAAGAATGGTACGAACGTGATGAGCGAATCGTCCCGACTTCAGTGGACCGTGAAACGACCGACTTCGAGGCATATGTCAACACGTTACGTCAGAAAGAGTTACGTGAACATATAGAGAAAGGTTGGGTCCCGAGCACAACGTATTGGCTTACGGACGGGGAGGAGCTTCTTGGCGCGACGAACATTCGTCATGAGCTGAACGAATCGCTCTTGAAGATTGGCGGGCATGTCGGGTATGGGGTGAAACCGAGCGCACGCGGGCGTGGACTCGCCACAATCCAACTGCAACTTGCGCTTGAGAAAGTGAAAGAACTTGGAATCGAGCGGGCACTCATCACGTGTAACCGGACAAATATCGCTTCCCGTCAAGTCATTTTAAACAATGGTGGCATTGCGGACACACCGTATACGGAAGAAGACGGGACAATCGTCGAGCGGTTTTGGATTGACTTGAAAGGGTGAGGACGAGATGGCGAACTGGATCATCATCTATTTGGCGCTGATTAATTTCTTCGGCATCTATTTGTTCCGGGAAGAGACCGTTCCTTCGAAAAAATGGTTCTCTTTCTCGAGCGGCATCGCCATCACGTACTTCTTCATGTATCTTTTGCCGTCCCTGAACAAACGCCAGGACACGCTTCGTGTCGATTGGTTGAATTTGGCGTTACCTTCAGAAATCTACATCGTCAGTCTCATCGGTTTCACGTTGTTTTACGGCACCATGCGGTTCGTTCGTACCCCTCACTTTCAAGATGAGGCGGTCGACCGGGCCGTTTCGTATTGGTTACAGGTGACACTCCTCACGGCCTATATGACCTTCTCGGCGTACGTGGTGACAGCCGACTCGGTGACATTCGTTGCAAGAAGCTTCTATGCGACAGCGCTCGGCGTGCATTTTTTAGCGCTCGGTCATGACTTAAATCGTCATTATGGTGAACGTTACATGCGACAAGGACGCTATTTGTTGAGTGGTGGGATTTTGCTCGGTGGGTTCTTCTCACGCTGGATTGACTTGGCCGCGCACGTTGAGGCGCTCTGTTTTGCCTTCGTGGCCGGAGCGATGATTCTCAATATCGTGAAGTTTGAACTCCCATCGGATCGAAATCTGCACTTCCGCACATTCGTATTGGCCGTGTGCAGTTATGGGGGATTATTGCTCATCTTGAAACATCTTCTAAACTTCTGACGAGAACTTCATAAAAATGAATGACTGTTCATTCATCATTTGATATACTGAATTCAAGATTGAATCCGTTTTCAAAGGGGGAGTTTTGGGGATGTCTACATTTTTAATCGTCAACTGGATTCTATTCTTGCTCGTCCTCGGCTATGGTGTGTATTTATTTGCTACGCTAGTTCATCAGCGTTATACGTTCATCAAGCTCGGGAAGAAGGCAGAATGGAGCCAAACGAACAAAGAACGACTCGAACAGGTCATGATCAACGTGTTCGGTCAAAAGAAACTGTTGAAGGATAAGAAGAGTGGCGCCATTCACGTCATGATGTTTTATGGCTTCATCCTCGTCCAATTCGGGGCGATTGATTTCATTTGGAAAGGACTAGCGGTCGGAACACGTTTCCCTCATATCCCGCTCGGTCCGCTTTATCCAATCTTTACGTTCATGCAAGAAATCGTCATGCTCATGATTCTCGTCGCGGTCGTTTGGGGATTCTACCGTCGTTACGTCGAGAAGCTCGTGCGCTTGAAACGAAATTTTTTAGCAGGTCTCGCCCTCATCTTCATCGGCGGGTTGATGGTTTCCGTCTTGTTCGGGAACGGGTTTTACCTCGTCTATAAGGAAGAGCTTCCAATGTGGGGCGAACCGGTCGCGACACTCATCGGTTCAGCGTTTGCTTGGGTACCAGGTCCGGTCGCTTTCGCCTTGTTCGTCGTCTTTTGGTGGATGCACCTCTTATTCTTACTCAGCTTCATGGTCTACATCCCGCAAGGTAAACACGCGCACTTGATCGCCGGTACGCTCAACGTCTGGCTCGGGCGCACACACAAAGTCGGTCGCTTGGCACCTGTCGATTTTTCAGCGATGGAAGAAGCGGAAGAGTCGGATGAAGAGATCGTCTTCGGGGTCAACAAGATTGAAGACTTCAACCAGAAGCAGCTCGTCGACCTATACGCCTGTGTCGAGTGCGGGCGTTGTACGAATGTTTGTCCGGCAACAGGAACTGGGAAGATGTTGTCGCCGATGGACTTAATCGTCAAACTTCGTGACCATATGAATATGAAAGGCGCGGCGGTCACGAGAAAATCACCGTGGGCACCTGCACTCATGTTCCAAAACACGCAAGGTGCTGAAATCGCAGCAGCTGCGCAAGACGGTCATATGCTCGTCGCAGACGAGTTGATCGGCAACGTCATCACGGAAGAAGAAATTTGGGCTTGTACGACTTGCCGTAACTGTGAAGACCAGTGCCCGGTCATGAACGAACACGTCGATAAAATCATTGACCTTCGTCGTTACCTCGTCATGATGGAAGGGAAGATGGACCCTGAGGCACAGCGTACGGTCGCCAATATCGAGCGTCAAGGAAACCCGTGGGGAATGAACCGGAAAGAACGCGAGAACTGGCGTAAGGATACAGAGCTCGTCATCCCGACGGCGAAAGAGAAGAAAAAAGCAGGCGAGGAATTCGAGTATCTCTTCTGGGTCGGCGCGATGGGGTCTTACGATAGCCGTAGCCAAAAAGTCGCGCAGAGCTTTGCGAGCGTGTTGAACAAGGCGGGCGTCTCATTCGCCATTCTCGGAAATGAAGAGAAGAACTCAGGGGATACTCCACGTCGAATCGGAAACGAGTTGCTCTTCCAAGAACTCGCCGAAGCGAACATTAAGTTGTTCGAGAAGTATGGGGTGACGAAAATCGTCACGGTCGACCCGCACGCGTACAATACGTTCAAAAATGAGTATCCGGACTTCGGTTTGACTGATGTGAAAGTGTATCATCATACGGAGTTGCTCGCAGAGTTGCTCGATACGGGTCGAATCCAACCAGACCTTCAAGTGAATGAACGTGTCGTCTATCACGACTCTTGTTACCTTGGTCGTTATAACGGCATTTACGATGCACCACGATTCGTCCTAGAACGCATACCGGGTGTCGAACTCGTCGAAGCGACACGTAACCGTGAAAACGGTATGTGTTGTGGAGCGGGTGGCGGTCTCATGTGGCAGGAAGAAAAAGTCGGGACACGTGTCAACGTGGCTCGGACAGAACAGTTGCTTGAGACGAAACCGACCGTCATCGGATCGGCGTGTCCGTACTGCTTGACGATGTTATCAGATGGAACGAAAGCGAAAGAAGTTGATGAGACCGTCGGCACGTTCGATGTCGTCGAATTGCTCGATCGCTCGCTGAAGGCCATCGAGATTCCAGAACCAGTTGTCCAATAATACAACAAGGCACGGTCCGCGGACCGTGCCTTGTTTGTTTTTCGGCCCCATTTGCTCGAGGAGGGCCGCGATGTTCGTCTCATTTTCAGGAATGAGCGCATTGATTTGACTGCTCAGTTGTTTTTCGTTCTCTGCAAGTGTGCGTACATCGGTGGCGACGACGGCGAAAACCCTTCTTAATGATTAGGTTGTTAGGATACGGTTTGTACGTTGGGCAGACAGTAAACGAGGAATTATCGTTTCAAATTCCAAAAGCATGGATGTTCGGTGTTCTAGGACTTACGTGGATTTTCAATATTGGATTAATCAGCCTGTACTGGTTCCGAGTTCGTCCGAGTAGAATACATGAATCATAATTTTCCCTAGCTTTTTCATATCGCTTTTGTTTATAATGAGGAGTGATGTTTAACTAGTGACGGAAAAGGAGTGTCCTTTAATGAATAAATCGTTGATTGATTTCGTTTATGAACTTCTCCAAGAAACTGGCGAACAGCCTGTTTCTTTTGATGAGATTCGCGAAAAAATCAAGCAAAACTATACGTTTGCGAGTGAAGAGGAAGAACTCGAGAAAATCGCACAACTTTACACCGATTTGAACATCGACGGGTTGTTCGTCAACTTAGGAGCAAACCGTTGGGCGCTTCGCGTTTGGTACCCATTCGATAAGTCGGATGAAGATCTCGTTATCGAAGCACGTCAACGTGGTGAGCTTGACGAATTCGAAGAAGAGTTCGAAGAAGCAGACGAAGGCATCGTCGATATCGAAGATGACTTGGATGTATTCGCAAAAGTTGAAGATTACGATTCATCTGAATTCGATGATGAGGACGAAGAAGAAAAAGTAGAAGGCCTTGATGACTTCAAGGATGACGACTTGGACGACGACCTCGATCTCGAAGACGAGGATGATTTATAAGAGACCGCAAAAAGCCGGGCATTGCGCCCGGCTAGGCGTGTCTCTTTTTCTTTTTTAGTCGTGTTCATCGACTTGAAAAAAAAAGAAAAAATAAAATCTTGACGACTGCATCGTCTCTGGCGTAAATTAGTCATGGGCTAGTTTAGCACGTAACGATGCAGCAAAAGTGTCCTCCATTTTCGGGGGCACTTTTGCTTTTTTTGTTTTTTCGTTTCCCGATGGTTGGTATTCAAGAGAGGAGAAAGAAACATGACAAAGTACATTTTCGTAACAGGCGGGGTAGTATCTTCGCTCGGTAAAGGGATCACGGCAGCTTCGCTCGCGCGTCTACTCAAAAATCGAGGACTCAACGTCACGATTCAGAAGTTTGACCCATACATCAACATTGACCCAGGTACGATGAGCCCGTATCAACACGGAGAAGTATTCGTCACAGATGATGGCGCTGAGACTGACCTTGACCTCGGACACTATGAGCGCTTTATCGACATCAACTTGTCGCAAAACGCGAACGTCACATCAGGGCGCATTTATTCAACTGTCTTGAAGAAAGAGCGTCGTGGAGACTATAACGGTGGGACGGTTCAGGTCATTCCGCATATCACGAATGAAATCAAAGACCGTGTCTTCCGTGCAGGACGCGAGACGAACGCCGATGTCGTCATTACAGAGATTGGTGGAACAGTCGGGGATATCGAGTCCCTTCCGTTCATCGAAGCCATTCGCCAAGTGAAGAATGACATTGGGAAAGAGAACGTCATGTACGTCCACTGTACACTCGTCCCTTACCTTCGCGCAGCAGGTGAGATGAAGACAAAACCGACACAACACAGTGTCAAAGAGCTTCGCAGCTACGGAATTCAGCCAGACATCATCGTTCTCCGTACGGAGCACGATATCCCAGAAGATATGCGTGAGAAAATCGCCCTCTTCTGTGATACGCGTAAAGAAGCGGTCATCGAGGCGCAAGACGCATCGACACTTTACGAAGTACCGCTCAACCTTCAAAAACAAGGGATGGACCAACTCGTCAACGACTACTTCGGTTTCAACACACCAGCTGCCGACATGACGGCGTGGAAAGAACTCGTTCACACGGTCACACACCTTGAGAAGAAAGTGAAAATCGCCCTCGTCGGGAAATATGTCGAGTTGCGTGATGCCTATATCTCAGTCGCAGAGGCACTCAAGCACGCCGGTTATGCGTTCAACGCGGACATCGACATCGACTGGGTCAACGCAGAAGATGTGACGGCTGAAAACGTCTCAGGCATCCTCGGCGATGCGGACGGAATCCTCGTTCCAGGTGGGTTCGGTGAGCGTGGAATCGAAGGGAAGATTGAAGCGACACGTTTTGCTCGTGAAAACAACGTGCCATTCTTCGGAATCTGTCTCGGGATGCAACTCGCGACGGTCGAGTTTGCCCGTAACGTCTTGAAGTTGGACGGTGCCCATACGGCTGAAATCGATCCATCGACACCGTATCCAATCATCGACCTTCTTCCAGAGCAAAAGGACATCGAAGACCTTGGCGGCACACTTCGTCTCGGACTCTATCCATGTAAACTCGAAAAAGGGACGAACGCGCATGCCGCATACAATCAAGAGCTCGTTTACGAACGTCATCGTCATCGTTATGAGTTCAACAACGAGTACCGTGAAGCGTTTGAAGCAGAAGGCTTCAAGTTCTCAGGTACGAGCCCGGACGGTCGTCTCGTAGAAATCATTGAGATTCCAGAACACAAGTGGTTCGTGGCATCACAGTTCCACCCGGAATTGATTTCGCGTCCAGAACGTCCACAACGTCTATTCCATGACTTCATCCAAGCGTCACTTGGAGAATAAGTGATTGAAAGCCACGGTCCATTCCGGATCGTGGCTTTTCTACGTCAAAAGCATGAGAGGGAAGGTGCCCTCGGCAGGATACATCCCCTTCACTTTCTGGGTACACTAGAAGTAGAACGGGGAGAGGGTGATGGCTCATGAAAGAACGACATTCGATTTATCTTGGATATGGATTGGGGCTTGTCGCGCTCAGTCTGTTGCCGTTCGTCGTCTTGCCTTCTCTCTTACTGCCGTACCAGCTCGGTTGGACGGGCATTGTCTTACTCGCTCTTTCGGTCGGGTTGCTGCGGGCGATTCGGCACGGCTCGAACGTCATCCTAAAGCAGATGTGGAAGATCACGTTCTCGCTCTTCTTAATTTTCGTTCTCGTCTATTATGTCTCGTTCGGACTCGTCCTTTATGACACATACGGGTTGGATCGTCTATTAGCACAATATGAACGACAGGCGGTCTGGGTGTTTTCGGCATTTAGCTTTTTACAACCGATTGCCTTGCCGGTCCCGGAAGCGGTCAGTGTGCCGATTGGGAGTGTCGCGCTCGGACCGTTTCGTGCGGCTTTAGTCGGAAGCATCTCGACTACGCTTGGCATCTTTGTTATGTATGGGTTGGCCCGGTTTGGCCGAGGACGCATGATTCGTTGGGTCGATGAAGAGAAACTGAAGACATACGATCGATATGTCGATCGATACGGTCTTGGTGTATTGCTCGTGTTGTTCATCATTCCGATTTTGCCGGATGAGGTCATCTGTCTCGCTGCTGGGTTTAGTCGCGTGCCATTCCCGCGTTTTGCGGGCATCGCGTTCGGGGCAAAACTCGTCACGTCGTTCGGACTTGCCTACTCTGTCTCCATCGGACAATTGTTTATGACCGATTCGAGTCCAATCGCGATCGCTTCTGTCATGGCAAGTGTGATTGTCTTGATTCTTGCGTTCATTTGGCGGAAACGAAAAAAAGGAGATTCGAACGGGACACAAGAATAAGGTAAGGACGATCTATAGAGAGGAAGACAACATGCGACAAGATCAAGAAGTGGTCATTCGACCGATTGAAAAACAAGACTTAGTCCGACTATGGGAATTGATTTACCGGGATGCAACACCGGAGTGGAAACAATGGGACGCTCCTTACTTCGAACATAAGGCGATGTCCTACGAAGAGTTTCAGCAAATCGAGCAGTCGCTCATTCAAAAAAAAGACATGTGGGTCATTGAGGTCGATGGAACCGTATATGGGACCGTTTCTTACTATTTCGAAGATGCCGGACGAGAATGGCTCGAGATGGGCATCATCCTGCATCAGTCCGACCGCTGGAATCGTGGTGTCGGGACGCGTGCCCTTCGCTTATGGACCGAGCATCTATTTGAGACGCTACCCGTTGTCCGTGTCGGCTTGACGACGTGGTCCGGGAATGAACGGATGATGCGGGTCGCTGAAAAAGTAGGGATGCAACTCGAAGGTCGAATCCGTCAAGTGCGTGTCGTGAACGAGAAGCGCTATGATTCGATTCGGATGGGTATGTTACGCGAAGAATGGATGAAGACAGGTACGCCGTCTATGTGAACTACTCACCACTTATTTGCTTTGCAAATTGAAGTGGGAGCTTCTTGGAAAGACCGTGCTCCTACCGCCACGGTTATGGACCAAGCTCGTCGGGCAGTCCCTGCCCTGAAGGGTTGTCAGTCGGCCAACATCAACAGGTTGATGCTCGCGTTGATGTCACGGTCATGGTGCGCGCCACAGGCACACGTCCATTCACGGACATCCATCGTCTTCTTCTGACCTTTCTTGCCGCAAGAAGAACAGATTTGGGTCGATGCGTACCAGGGGTCTGCCTTGATGAGCGTCCGTCCGTAGAAGTTTGATTTGTATTCGAGTTGTCGGACGAACTCGTACCAACTGACATCTGCAATCGATTTGGTGACCTTGTGGTTCTTCATCATGTCCTTCGACTTCAATATCTCCACGACGATGACTTGGTTCTCGTCAACGATCCGTCTCGACAGCTTGTGAAGGAAGTCCTTGCGTTGGTTGGCGATTTTCTCGTGTCTCTTGGCGAGGATCAGCCTGGCTTTTTCACGATTCTTGCTTCCGATCTTCTTGCGTGACAGCGCGCGCTGTGCCTTCTTGACCTTTTCTTCGGACTTACGAAGGAAACGTGGGTTTTCGATCTTCTCCGAGACCATCGCGTCGTTCGTCATGACGGCGAAATGTTCCAGGCCGAGATCAATCCCGACTTTGTGCTCGACTGGAATCCATGGTGCATCGTCCTGTTCGACGAGGATGGAGATGAAGAACTTGCCCGTCCTCGTCATCGAGACCGTCGCCGACCGGATGACGCCCTCGAACGGGCGATGTTGTGTGAACCGCACGAACCCGATTTTAGGAAGTCTCACCTTGCCGTTCTCGATGCGGATCGTACCGTGCTGGTTGTTCGTCGTGTAGGAGGCGCGCGACCGCCGTCTCGATTTGAAGGCCGGGAAGCCGCCCGTCCCGGCGAAGAACTTCGCGAACGCGGTGTCGAGGTTCAGCTTTGCGTTCGCGAGCGCGAGGCTGTCCGCCTCGGCGAGGAACGGGAACAGTGGCTTGTAGGAGGCGGGTGTCGCCGGTTTCCGTCTCGTCACGATCCCCGCTTTCGCCTCATCGCGGATGGCGATGCGGTCCTCGAGCAGCTTGTTGTAGATGAACCGGGCGCAGCCGATCGTCTTGATGAGGAAATCGGCCTGTGCGGGCGTCGGGTGGAGCCTGTATGTGTAACCTTTCAGCATGTCCGTCCCTCCTCCCTCCAGAAGATCGTGATGTATCCTCCTCGTCCGATACCCGCGGAAGGGGAGGGAGAATCTGACGGAATCACGAACTTTTGTTCGTCATATCTGTCACAGGGGGAAAAGACTTTTGGACCGGGTGATTCATCTCCCGCCCACGCTGGGCTACGCCCCGAGACGCTTAGAGGAGGGAGAATTCTCGCCTACTTTTGTTAAAGACGACGTACCTGTTTTGTATGATTTTGTATATATTTGTCGCCATATTGACGATTTCATTCGTGAAGAGTTTGATACAATCGAATCGATTGAATGAAATAGGAGAGAATAAGAATGAGACGACACATGTTAGTTATTATGACGTTATTGATTGGGATGGGTACATGGTATTACATCGCGGGAGCCGCCCCAACGATTAAAGAAGTTCCGACACCATCCTTTACCGGACAATACCCCGGGTTACATTTAACGGTAGAGAGTGAACAAGCGAAAAGATATACGACATCAATCTCAGTTCCGAGAACGGATTATGAAATGCTAAACGAGGAGCTGGATGCATTCATTTTAGAAAAGAAAGAAGCATTTCAACACAACCTCACCCCTAGTCACGGTCAAACGGGTCACTTAAATATTCAGACCGATACATATCAAACGAATGAGGGAGAATATACGCTAGTCGTTCATACTTATGCATTCACTGGTGGTGCGAATGGTCAAACCACTGTCGACGTATTTCGGATGAACCTTTCGGACGGAACGTTCATTGAATGGGATGATGTCTTACGTGATGACCAACATGCATTAGAATGGTTCAAGCATAGCGTCATCACACAATTACAACATCGAGAATACGTGTTTGAGAATCAGTTACGTGAAGCGATTAAACATCCTAAATCGACGAAGTGGATACTGACGTCCTCTGGTCTAGATGTCATATTTGACGAGTATGAAGTGGCAGCGGGAGCGGCAGGTGTGGTAGAAGTTCATATTCCAATGAAGGAAGTTGAGCCGTTTTTGTTATCCAAATTAGATACGCCCACTACACAAGAAGAAGATTCTCCAATCATGAGTCCCTCAAATAAGCCGCTTGAACCTAATGGGAAATATGTTGCACTGACGTTCGATGATGGACCCCATCCGGTTGTGACACCTCACATTCTTGAGACACTTGAGAAATACCAAGCGCGTGCTACGTTCTTTATGTTAGGGAGTCAGATGGAATTCTATCCTGATGTGGCGAGACAAGTAGCGTTGTCAGGTCATGAGCTAGCAAACCATACGGAACATCACCCGGATTTGACAAAATTGTCTGAGAAGGGAGTCAAAGAGGAACTCGAACAGGTTGATGAACGAATTGAGAGGCTTACGGGACAACGCCCATCATTGGTTCGTCCACCATACGGGGCTAAAAATGAAATGATTGAACAGATCATTCAGACAAAGGAGCAGACCCTTGCACTATGGACGGTCGATTCTCTTGATTGGAGTCACCGTAATGCCGATCAAATGTATCGCTTGATTATGGACAATGTCCATCCAAGTGCTGTTGTCTTGATGCATGATATTCATGAGTCCACAGCTGAAGGGTTGCCGAAAGTTCTCGATGCGCTGAAACGTGAAGGGTACACGTTTGTGACGATGAGTGAGCTCTTGACGTTGAAATAGTAAATGAACCCGCCGTGATAAACGGCAGGTTCATTTTTTTATTTCACTTCTTGATCTTTAATTGGGAACCAACCGGCACGTGTCGTGATGGCGTTCCATAGCGGAGCTGGGACAGCGAGTTCGGCTTGTTTGTTCAAGTCGAGTTCTGTCTCGATCTCGTCTTCGCGGTCCGATTTCACTTTTTCGAGCCATTCTGGATCGATGATCAGTTCGCGACCGAGTGCGGCAAAATCGACGACGTCGAGTGCGTCTTCCACTTGGGCCGGACGTTGGAGTTGCCCGACTCCGATGAGTGGGATGGCACCATTGATTCGATTGGCGATGCGGTCTATCGAACGCTCCGTGACATTCTCGTCACGCATGGAAGCTGTGTTGAAGTTCCAGAGAGAAGCGTGAATATAATCGACGCCCTCTTCTAAAATCATATCGAGTAACACATCCGTGTCGTCGAGTGTGATTCCTGGCTCTTCGATTTCTTCCGGTGAGAAACGATAGCCGACTAAGAAGTCTTCTGCATCTGCAGCTGCTTCTTTCACACGACGAATGACTTCGCGTGGGAACGTCAAACGTCCGTGGACATCACCGCCGAAGCGATCTTCACGGCGATTTGAATGCGGTGAGAAGAATTGTTGAATCAAGTAGGTGTTCGCTCCGTGAATCTCAACTCCGTCAAATCCGGCTTCGATGGCCCGACGCGTCGCTTCACCGAACGCCTCAATGATGGCTTCGACTTCTGACGTCTCGAGGGCACGTGGTGTGACGGCACCTTCTCGGACCGGTGCGACGGCACTTGCACTGACAGGTTGTTCGTTCGGGACGAGTTCAGGTGGTGACATCCGCCCAGCGTGGAAAATTTGAAGGATGGCTTTTGCACCTTCCGCTTTTAAACTTTCCGCCAATTGACGGAGACCCGGGATGAATTTGTCGTCATTGACCCCGAATGCGTTCGGGAACCCTTTCCCGTCTTCTGTCACGTACGCGCATGCTGTAATCGCAAGCCCGACGTTTTGCGCCCGTTTCCGATAGTAGGCGAGCTCATGCTCGGATACTTCGCCCGTTGGTTCTGATGAGTAATGTGTCATCGGAGCCAAGACGAGTCGGTTCGGTACTTCGACCCCATTTTTGAACTGAAAAGGTTGTAACATACGTTTCATCTGAAATCCTCCTTCAACATGATACCTTGAAGTCTAAGCTTCTCGGCTCAAAAATGCGAGTCGGATGCTTGTGAATGAACACATTACAGATTGCGCAAGCGTAAGAGATGATTGAACTAAAAAGAATAGGGTATAATACAGAAGAAAAGTTGATATTCGGTTCGAGACAATAGAGAGACCACAACAGGAGGGGGAAGCCTTGTTTTTGTTGTGGTCTCTTTTTCTATTCATTGAACCGTACTTACTATAGGAGGGAATAAGATGGAAATCAGAAATTTCTCAGCGAAAGAACGAGCGAAACGATATGAACAACTGACGAGTGAACGTCATGACGTTCTTGTTGTCGGTGGCGGGATTACCGGAGCGGGGATTGCGCTCGATGCATCGTCGCGTGGGATGAAGACAGCTGTCCTCGAGATGCAAGACTTTGCAGCTGGGACATCAAGTCGTTCGACGAAACTTGTCCACGGGGGACTCCGCTATTTGAAACAATTTGAAGTGGCGCTCGTCGCAGAAGTCGGGAAAGAGCGTGCCATCGTGTATGAGAACGGTCCACACGTCACGACACCGGAACAGATGCTGTTACCGATGCATAAGGGAGGCACGTTTGGTCCCTTCTCAACTTCAATCGGACTCATGGTGTATGACTTCCTCGCAGGCGTCAAACGGGCAGAACGTCGCATGATGCTCAAGCCGAATGAAGTCATCAAAAAAGCCCCGCTCGTCAAAAAAGATGACTTAGTCGGTGGTGGATACTACGTCGAGTACCGGACGGATGATGCGCGATTGACAATCGAAGTGGCGAAAGAAGCGGCAAATCATGGTGCGCTTCTTATGAACTATGCGAAAGTGACAGGGTTGATTTATGAGAACGGCAAAGTAGCCGGTGTACACGTTGAAGACCAAATCGACGGGTCGACATATGACGTCTATGCGAAGAAAATCATCAATGCGACAGGTCCGTGGGTCGATGAGTTACGAGAAGAAGACAACTCGAAAAAAGGCAAACAACTTCGTTTGACGAAGGGAATTCACCTCGTCATCGATCAATCGAAATTCCCACTCAAACAGGCAATTTATTTCGACACACCAGACGGGCGCATGGTCTTTGCCATTCCACGCGGAAACAAAGCATATGTCGGAACGACGGATACGTTCTTCGATAAAAACAAAGCGCATCCACGCATGACGACAGAGGACCGCGATTATATTTTGGATGCGATCCATTATATGTTCCCGGACGTCCATGTCACAGCAGACGATGTGGAATCGAGCTGGGCGGGTATTCGTCCGTTGATCTATGAGGAAGGAAAGGACCCTTCTGAAATTTCACGTAAGGACGAAATTTGGCAGTCAGACAGCGGCTTGATCACGATTGCCGGCGGTAAATTGACAGGATATCGGAAGATGTCAGAAACAGTCGTCGACCTCGTCGCCAAATTGTTGAAAGAAGAAGAAGGCGTCGTTTACTTGGCGAGCCGGACGAAGCATATGCCGATGTCAGGTGGTCACGTCGGCGGTTCGAAAGGATTCAAAGACTTCCTTGAGAAGAAAACGAAAGAACTTCAAAATCACGGTCTCGACGCGGGGCACGCGGAAGAACTCGTCCGTCTATACGGTTCGAATATTGACCGCGTCATCGAGCGGATGGACTCGAACGCGTATGACTTGCCAGAGGTCGTCTATGCACAGTTGATTTATGGCATTGAAGAAGAATCGGTCGTTCGTGCCATCGACTTCTTGATTCGTCGGACCGGAGCGATGTTCTTTGATATCGATTTCGTACGTCAACACAAAGACGGTGTCCTTCGCTGCATGGCCGACGTCTTCAAATGGTCGGATGAGCGTTTGAAAGAAGAGCGTGAAGAGGTCGAGAAGGAGATTGAAATCGCAGTTGTGCCTGTGACTGTCGAATCGTAATGCACTGTATCGAAGGAAAGGTTCATTCTAAACAGGATGAACCTTTTTTGTGGCATGGTTTCGTCGATTCGGAATAACGGTATACCTCATAAGTAGTGATTCTTAGATTGAGGGAGAACTTTTTATGAAACGAAATCTCGTTGCCATCCTATTGATTGGCATTCTATTAGTAGTAGGGTGGCGTTATGTCGATCCCAATCGATTATTGGCCGATGTTTATTATGTCAAAGTCCCAAGTGCAGAAGTGGCGACACAAACTTCATCCGGTTATCGCTATGATCTCATCGGATACGACGAGGATGGAAAAAAACGTCCTCTGTCGATTGCCACTTCGGGGTTGTTACCGGAAGGAAACTATCTGCGGGTATTCGTGAAAGAAGAAGATGCGGAAGTGACCG
Organism: Exiguobacterium sp. s123; assembly: GCF_018617075.1. Classification (GTDB taxonomy): domain Bacteria; phylum Bacillota; class Bacilli; order Exiguobacteriales; family Exiguobacteriaceae; genus Exiguobacterium; species Exiguobacterium profundum. The sequence continues at coordinate 222,484 of NZ_JACSJL010000005.1, forward strand.
ACTACGAGCAGGTGAATGTCCTAGACGTACCTGAACAGTTGAAGGAAGAACAGGAAGAAGACAATTCCGAGCCATCGTTCCCTTGATTTCAAAAGATAGACGTCGCGAAAAAGAGATGAGTTTGGTAAGGTTAAATTGTTTGAATATGGTAAACGATGAATGAAAGAAGGGACATGCATGTCACGGATGTTAATAGCAGATGACCAGGACGGAATTCGTACGATGCTCGCGCAATTGTTCACAAACATGGGTGTAGACGTGGACACGGCGCAAGACGGCATCAGCGCCTGGGAGTTTTTAGAGCGGGAGCAATATGATTTGGTATTGCTCGATATGAATATGCCTCGTATGTTTGGACATGAAGTATTGCGTCGCATGCGCGAGAAACCGTTAGACACACCTGTCATGATCATGACGGCGTTTGGGGAAGAAACGGTGATTGAAGAAGTGCGCCGTCTCGGGATCACGGCACAATTTGAGAAACCGTTTGATATTTATGGGATGATTGAAAAAGTGAAAGAAGTCTTGAAAATTTGACGTTTCGTCACCAAGATGACATATGTAAACGCTTGCGCTAAGTCATTTCTATGCCCGAATAGCATGGGCACATGTTTTACGGTGTGTTATAATGGGAACGAATTACACGGGGGAACTTTTCCCAAACGTGTATAATAGCGAACAGACAGGAGGATGTCATTATGCCATTAGTATCAATGACAGAAATGCTTAACAAAGCATTCGAAGGTAAGTATGCAGTCGGCCAATTCAACATCAACAACCTCGAGTGGACGCAAGCGATTCTTCGCGCTGCGGAAGACGAGAAATCACCAGTAATCCTCGGTGTATCAGAAGGTGCAGCGAAGTACATGGGTGGCTTCACGACAGTTGTCAAAATGGTTGAAGGTCTTATGCACGACTACAACATCACTGTTCCAGTTGCAATCCACCTTGACCACGGTTCTTCATTCGATAAGTGTAAAGCAGCGATCGACGCTGGTTTCACGTCAGTCATGATCGACGGTTCACACCACCCGATCGATGAAAACATCGAAATGACGAAACAAGTTGTCGAGTACGCGCACGCTAAAGGTGCTTCTGTTGAGGCGGAAGTCGGTACAGTTGGCGGTGAAGAAGACGGCGTTATCGGTGGCGTACAATACGCTGACCTCGACGAGTGTGTACGTGTTGTCAAAGAAGCGAAAGTGGATGCACTTGCTGCAGCACTCGGTTCTGTACACGGTGAATACCAAGGTGAGCCGAAACTTGGCTTCAAAGAGATGGAAGAAATCGCAAACGCGACACAAACTCCACTCGTTCTTCACGGCGGATCAGGTATTCCTGAGCACCAAATCAAAAAAGCAATCGAGCTCGGCCACAGCAAGATCAACGTTAACACAGAGTGCCAACAAGAATGGACTCGTGCGGTACGTGAGAAAGTTGCTGCTGATGCAAAAGTATATGACCCACGTAAAATTATCGGACCTGGTATCGAAGCGATTTATAACGTCGTTACTGGCAAGATGCGTGAGTTTGGTTCAAGCAACCAAGCTTAATCCTGTCCTGAAAGGCTGACTCTACAAAAGAGTCAGCCTTTTTTTGATGATTTAGGGAACGTATACATATATGGTGAAAAAAGGGGGAGTCTTTGTGATTTATAACGAGCGACCGACAGAATTGTTTTGGCGGATCTTTTATGTATATGGAGCAGTCGTGTTGATTGGTCTTTCTTTAGCATTAGCCGCCGCCCCACTCATTTTAATTTATTATTATCCGGTACCTTGGCTTATTCCATTGTTAGTCTTAGTCGCCATCGGTGGGTTTGGGGTGTATTGGTTTACGAACACATTCCGTCGTTTATTTTGGAAAGAACGGAATCACTCTAGATACGAAATGACCGCAACGAGCATCGAGGGTGTGACGTATCGGCATGAACCGGGCGAGTCGGTCGAGCAATCATTTCCAATCTCAGCGATTCGACAAATCGTCTTCTTCCCGGCGATTGTCCGAAAGACACAGCCGTCTCCGACGGTTCGGATTGGTCGGCCTACGGTAGAGTACACTCCGATGCTATCGATTATGACAAAAGATGATGCCATGGAAATCTTGTTCGATCAACGTGATCTGGTTGCCTTTGATCAATGGATAAAATCTTTCCATGAGCAGGGAATTCCGCTATTTTACACACCAAAAGAATTGTATTGGATTGGTGCGAATATCTCGACACGACGTGAGCGATTTGAACGGTTGAGTCGTCCGGAAGAAATCGTTCCATTTGTCTACACCGGCGACCTTGTGGCAGATGAGCAGACGGCAGCAACGAATTGGATTGAAACCCACGGATTGGAACGTTTGAAAGAAGGACCACACCAAGCATACTATGTGAAGCAAAGTAAAATTATGAAATGGTTATTTTTCGGGACGCTCGCTGGGATTGGCCTTGTCGCAGGATCGATGCTTGCAATCGCATCGTTGACGTAAAGGGTATAGCAATTCGACATGACTTTCCTCATAATAGAGATTGTAAGCGATCACAAATTAAGGAGGAGGCACATATGCGTTTTTTCATTGACACAGCAAATGTGGAAGACATTAAAAAAGCTCATCAAATGGGCGTCATTGGAGGCGTGACGACGAATCCATCGCTCGTCGCCAAAGAAGGTGTCGATTTCCATACAAGACTTCGTGAAATCTGTGAGATCGTCGGGGATCTCTCGGTCAGCGCCGAAGTTATTGCACTTGATGCGCCGGGTATGGTGGAAGAAGGAAAGGAACTTTCCGCCATCGCGCCGAATATTACGGTAAAGGTACCGATGACACCAGCGGGGATGGAAGCGGTAAAACAGTTCAAGGAGCTTGGGATCAAGACGAATGTCACGCTCATCTTTAACGCCAACCAAGCGTTACTTGCGGCGCGCGCCGGAGCATCATACGTTTCTCCATTCATCGGACGCTTGGATGACATCGGACAAGATGGGCTCGATTTAGTGGAGACCATTGCCAACATCTTTGCAATCCATGGCATCGAGACAGAAATTATCGCAGCATCTGTGCGTCACCCGGTTCACGTGACAAAAGCTGCACTTCTCGGGGCTGACATTGCGACAGTCCCTTACAAAGTCATCGAACAAATGATGAAACATCCGCTCACAGACAAAGGCATTGAGCAGTTCTTAGCGGATTGGAACAACGCTCAATCCAAATAAGTCCGTCGTAGAAAGGTTTTGATCAGCGTGGAATTTCTCCATATCGTTGGGCAGCAAAAACTAGAAGGAACCGTCGAGATTAGCGGAGCGAAACAGAGCGCTCTCCCTTGCCTTGTGGCTGCACTTCTCACGGAGGAGTCGGTGACGATTGAAAACGTTCCGATGATTGAAGATGTGGAAGTGATGGTCAATTTGTTGAAAGAATTAGGGGTACGAGTAGAGCGGGATGGCGAACGAATGACGATTCATTCGAATGAAGCAGTCGCCATGCCCCTCCTCGGTTCTGAGACGCGTAAAGTCCGTGCCGCTGTCTATTTACTCGGGGTCTTCGCGGCTCGCTTCGGAAAAGGGGCGGTTGGATTACCTGGAGGATATGCGATTGGTCCACGACCGATTGACTTACATTTGAAAGCGTTGGAACGTCTTGGCATTCACGTCGAGAATGAATTAGGTCTCTACCATGTCTGGGTCGATGAACTTGTCGGGAATCGAATTTACTTGGACTTGCGGTCGTTTGGGGCAACCGTGAGTGCGATGCTTGCGGCTGTTCTGGCGACAGGGACGACAGTCATCGAAAACGCGGCCTGCGACCCGGAAGTCGTCGATGTGGCTACGATGCTCACATCGATGGGGGCACATGTGAGTGGGGCCGGAACGGATGAGATTCGAATCAAAGGGGTGGAGCGACTCCACGGTTGTACGCACACACTGATTCCGGATCGCCTCGAGGCCGGAACGTTCATGATGTTCGGTGCCGTATCCGGTCACGTGACCGTTCAACCGGTCATTCCGACACACCTGGAAGGAGTCATCCAAAAACTGTTGGACTTCGGAGCAGACGTTGAGGTCGGTGAAGAGTCAATTACCGTGACGGCGAACCAATTCATGCCAACAGACATTCGTGTGTTTCATTACTCGGGGTATCCGAGCGACTTGCAACCGGTGATGACGGCAGCCTTACTAAAAGCGGCCGGAACGAGTGTCGTTACCGATAAATTGTATGCGCAACGATTCCGACACATCGCTGAGATGCGCCGGATGAATGCGCAAATCACTTTGGAAGATGCGTCGGCTGTCATTCGTGGCGGGAATCAACTGGCGAACGCAGAGATGGAATGTACCGATGCACGGAGTGCTGCGGCCCTGGTGCTGTCGGCGCTCCAAGCATCTGGAGAATCGACACTACTGCATGCAGAACGACTGAATGATTCGTATGTCGACTTTGTCGGCAAATTAAAACAACTCGGTGCGCTCGTTTGGGTGGAGGAACATACCGAGGTATAAAGGGGAGATTTCGGGTGGAACGAAGTTTATCGATGGAACTGGTTCGGGTGACAGAAGCGGCGGCGCTTGCTTCAGCCCGTTGGATGGGACGAGGATTAAAAGTCGAAGCGGATGATGCGGCAACGACCGCCATGCGCGACGTGTTTGACACGATTCCGATGAAAGGGATTGTTGTTATCGGTGAAGGGGAGATGGATGAAGCCCCGATGCTATACATCGGCGAAAAAGTCGGGAATGGCTATGGCTCTCGTCTCGATGTCGCCGTCGACCCGTTAGAAGGAACGAACATCGTAGCGACAGGGACGTGGGGAGCCCTTGCGGTTCTCGCGGTCGCGGATGCAGGCGATCTTCTTCATGCACCGGATATGTATATGGATAAAATCGCAGTCGGACCGGAAGCGGCGGGACTCGTGAGTCTCGACAATTCGATTGAAGAGAACATCGAAATCGTGGCGAAAGCGAAGAAGAAAAACGTGGAAGATGTCGTCGTCACGATTTTACATCGGGATCGTCACGAAGAAACCATTCAACGTGTCCGCGCGACCGGTGCGCGAATCAAATTGATTCCGGACGGGGATGTCGCCGCGGCCATCAATACCGCTTTCCCGAAAACGGGTGTCGATTTGCTTCTCGGTTCAGGTGGGGCGCCAGAAGGTGTCATCGCGGCTGTGGCGATGAAGTGTTTGGGTGGAGACTTCCAAGGACGTTTACTCCCAGAAGACGAAGCGCAGAAACAACGTTGCCATGACATGGGAATCGAAGATACGGATCGAATCCTTCTCCTCAATGATTTGGTGAAAGGTGAAGATTGTATCTTTGCAGCGACCGGTGTCACAGATGGAGAGCTGTTACGTGGAGTCCAATTCACGTCACAAGGTGGACAGACCCATTCGGTTGTCATGCGTGCCAAATCCGGAACCGTTCGTTTCGTCGAAGGGAACCACTCGCTTACGAAAAAACCAAAAATGGTCATGAAACCAGAATAATCAGAAGTCGTGGATGTGCAAACGTCCACGACTTTTTTGTGGTGAAAGCGTCAGAAAACGGGAATGGGTAGTCAGGAGGTGGGTGTGATGATTCAAGTAGAAGGACTCGTCAAGACATTCAAGGATGTTCCAGCTGTCGATGACGTGTCATTTACTGTGAAAGAAGGAGAAATCTTTGCGTTTTTAGGTCCGAACGGTGCCGGTAAATCGACGACGGTGCAAATGTTGACGACACTCGTGAGACCGACATCTGGAGCGGCACGAGTCAATGGATTCGATGTCGTCAAACAAGAAAAAGATGTCCGATTATCGATTGGGGTCGCCTTACAAGAAACAGGGATTGATAAAGTGCTGACGGGACGAGAGCTCCTTGTCTTACAAGGGCGTTTGTTTAAGATGTCGAATAAAGAGGCGCAACGTCGAGCGAGTGAGTTACTCGAAGTCGTTTCACTGACGGATGCGGCCGATCGCCGGAGTGGCACCTATTCCAGTGGGATGCGGCGACGTCTCGACTTGGCTCTCACGCTCGTCCATCGTCCGACGGTCTTGTTTTTAGACGAACCGACAGGACTCGATCCGACAAGCCGAATCGAGATATGGAATGAAGTACGTCGATTGGATGAGGAATTTGGGACGACGATTTTTTAACGACCCAATACTTAGAGGAAGCCGATGAGTTGGCGGACCGGATTGCCATCATCAACCATGGGAAGATTGTGAGTGAAGGAACGGCCGAGGAATTGAAACAGCTAGTCGGTGGTGAAACGATCGCGATGGACTTTGTTTCGGAATCGGAAGCGACTCTTGCCGCGACAAGATTTCATACAACTCCGAACGGCACACATGTATCGTTTGAGCTACGTGACGTGACGTTGACTGAGATTGTTCGTTCGTTAGATGAACAAGGGCTACAACCTGAGCGATTGACTGTCAAACAACCGTCGCTTGATGATGTGTTCTTGAAAGTGACGGGCGAGTCATACGAAGGAGGCGAGATTCGTGTGGACTGAGACACGGCTATTCACGAAACGGAGTTTGGTGACGACCATCCGAAATCCGTTCTCATTTATTCCGAACTTAATCATCTCTGTCTTCTTTTTACTCGTGTATACAAGCGGCTTGTCGAGCGTGGCCTCGTTGCCTCAGTTCGAAGGGAGCGATTATTTGAACTTCATCTTACCCGTTTCCATTGTTTCAGGCGCAGTCGGGGGAGCGGGAGGCACAGGTCAGGCGCTTGTCCGAGATATTGAGAGTGGCTATTTCGCACGGCTCTTGTTGACACCGGCGACGCGTACCGCGATTGTGCTCGGACCGATGATTGCGGGGATGTTGCAATTGCTCGTTCAAACGCTACTCATCTTTGCAGTCGCATTTCTTCTCGGTCTCACGATTCCAGTCGGGGCAATCGGTTTCTTCTTCACAGTACTGCTCACCATTGGATTTGGACTTGGTTTCGCAGGATATTCAGTAGGTGTCGCCTTGAAGACACGAAACGCTCAAGCGGCCCAGGCAGGGACATTGTTGTTCTTTCCTTTGATTTTCCTGTCGACGACGTTCGTTCCGAAAGAATTGATTGAAGCCGAATGGTTGAAAGTGGCAGCAACCTTCAATCCGACGACCTATATCTTTGAAGGGATGCGAGCGGTTCTGACTCAACCTGAGATTGATTGGGGAGCACTCTCGGCAGGACTCGCAGTCGCGGGTACGATGAGTATACTCATGATTGTCTTTGCGGCAACAAACGCGAGAGGAGCGTTGAAGCAAAAATAAAGGAGGAGTTTGATGCAGGAACTATCAACGATGATTCGGATCATGTTAACAGGTATTGGAGCATATATTTCAATCATTATCATGTTGCGTGTTTCTGGTAAGCGTACATTGGCAAAAATGAATGCATTTGATTTTATTGTGACGGTTGCACTTGGTTCTATTTTGGCAACGACCTTGACTAGTCAACAAACCTCTTTATTGGCTGGACTCACTGCATTCGGTACACTAATCGTCTTACAATATATATTAGCGAAACTATCTAAGCGATTCTCCATTGTGAATCAAATGATTAAATCAGAACCAACTCTACTGTTTTATAAAGGAGATTATTTGAGAGAACATCTAAAGAAAGAACGAATTCTAGAGATAGAGGTCATTCAAGCGATTCGATCAAGTGGCACTCCTCTAGGACAAGTCGAAGCAGTAATCATAGAAACGGATGGAACGTTTTCTGTTCTGAAAGACTCTCGTCATGTAATGGAACATGTGAACAAATAAAAACGACTCGGTTCCGATGAACCGAGTCGTGATATTGTATTAGAGATATGATCCAGCGCCTACATAGCGTGGTGCCCAGTATCCAGAAGTGAAGCTCGCGTATTTCACGCCGCCTGTTTCTGAGCTGATCATTTGTGTTTTGCTAAGTGCCATTCCGACGTGTTGAATCGTTCCGCCTGAATGTGAGAAGAAGACGAGGTCACCCGCTTGGATCGATGATTTCGAGATTTTCTTTGCGCTTGAGTATTGCTGACGTGAAGAACGTGGAAGTGTTTTTCCGATTGCTTTCTTGTACACGTGACCAGTATATCCTGAGCAGTCAAACCCTGAAGTTGTTGTTCCACCATAGCGATACGGTGTTCCGAGATATTTCTTCGACTCAGCGACGAGTTTCGAACGTTTGCTTGAAGATGACGTTGAGACCGTTGTTGATGTCGACGTGTTCGCTTTCAAGTACGTGAACGTTGAAGATGCTGAGATGTAACGGTGTGTGCCTTTGTAGTTGATTTTGTAGAACGAACCGGATTTACCAAGGTATGTATAGCGTTGACCTTTATCCATTTTCGCGACGACTTTCGATGACGTAAGTGACGGGGCAGTACGGATGTTCAAACCGTTTACTTTCGAGTAAGCAAATGTACCGGTAGCGGCTTCTGCTTGTTCACCTGTTGAGAACATAAGACCCGAGAAAGCGACAGTGGCAGCGACGACGATTGATGCAATACGCTTTAACATTGTATAAATCCCTCCGTTTTTTAAAATCAAGACATTCGTATATGACAAATCGAGTAATTTTTATGGTAGAGCACAAGCTGCGGGATATACCCGGTTTCCTGTGCAAATAAACTATATCATGCGCAAGACCGATAGCATTTTTCAATCGCAAGTCAAAAAAGCAGTTTCTTGTAACAAAAATGAAACAATATGTGGATATAGCACTTATTTTGTTACAAAACGATCTTTTACTGTGTAAGGATTTGTACAAGAGGGAAACGATTGAACAAGAGGTGAATTTTGCACGGTGACGGCACGGGCAAAATATGGTTAGATGATGGCAGAACAAATGAATCAAGTTGAATGCTTCTTGTAATGAAATGTAGAAAGATAGGTGACTTGAATGAGTCAACAGACAGAACCGACAAAGAACTATACACTTCGTGAGCTTGAAACGAAGACGTTGAAAGAATTATATGAAATTGCCAAAGAAGTCAAAGTACCGAACTTTCGAGAAGCGCGTAAGCGTGAGCTCATGTTCCGTATTTTGAAATCACAGGCTGAATCAAAAGATTTATACTTCCTCGAAGGTATTTTAGAGATCATCCCACCGAATCCACAGTCTCAAAATGATGGCGGATTTGGATTCCTCCGACCAATCAACTATTCTCAATCTTCCGAAGACATCTATATCGCCGCATCGCAAATTCGTCGCTTTAATCTTCGAAACGGGGACCTTGTCACAGGAAAGGTCCGTAAACCGAAGGAGAATGAACGGTTCCAAGGTTTGTTGAGTGTTGAAGCGGTCAATGGAGAGTCGACGGACTCGACGCGTTCGCGTGATTATTTCCCGGCATTGACACCGATTTATCCAGAACAACAGATGGTGCTCGAGACAGAGCCGACCCATCTTTCGGTTCGTGTCATGGATATGATCGCACCAGTAGGGTTTGGCCAACGCGGGTTGATTGTGGCACCACCAAAAGCGGGGAAAACGTCGCTTTTAAAAGAAATTGCCAACTCGATCACGACGAATCATCCGAACGTCGAATTAATCATTCTTCTAATCGATGAACGACCAGAGGAAGTGACGGATATTCAACGCTCTGTACCGGATGCGGACGTGGCGTTCTCGACTTTTGATGAGACGCCGGAAAACCATGCGCGTATTTCAGAACTCGTTCTCGAACGCGCGATGCGTCTCGTGGAACATAAGAAAGACGTGGTCATCCTACTCGATTCCATCACACGCTTGACGCGTGCGTACAACCTGTCTGTTCCACCGAGCGGACGGACACTCTCGGGGGGGATTGACCCGGCGGCGTTCCACAAACCGAAAAAGTTCTTCGGAGCGGCACGGAATATCGAGGATGGAGGTAGCTTGACGATCCTCGCGACAGCGCTCGTCGATACCGGATCACGAATGGACGACGTCATCTATGAAGAGTTCAAAGGAACAGGGAACATGGAACTGCATCTGGACCGGAAATTGGCAGAGCGCAGGATCTTCCCTGCAATCGATATTCGTCGCTCGGGAACACGGAAAGAAGAGTTGCTACTCGGGAAGGACGAACTCGATTCGCTCTGGACAATTCGTCGTACGATGAACGAGTCTCCAGACTTCATCGAACAGTTCTTACGCCGCGTCCGTGAGACGAAAACAAACCTCGACTTTTTTGCTGCGCTAGAGGCGGATAAGAAAAAAAGACGACCGGTGAAAAAAACGAAAACAGACTTGTAAAACCTATAGTAGGGTGATATTATATTCTAGTGAACTTTCTCTAGGTTGAAAGAATACTTAGGGCCGAAGGAGTTGAAAAGCAATGAAACAAGGAATCCACCCAGAATACCGTAAAGTCGTATTCATGGACTCGACGACAGAATTCAAATTCATCACTGGTTCAACTCGTTACTCTAACGAGACAATCACGATGGAAGATGGAAACGAGTACCCACTCATCCGTGTCGATGTATCTTCTGATTCGCACCCGTTCTACACAGGTCGCCAGAAATTCGCATCTGCAGATGGTCGTATCGAGCGCTTCAACAAGAAATACCAACGTTAATCGTAAAGTTGTATGCTCACCGCCTAGGGATTGCCCTTGGCGGTTTTTTGTTGCATCGACACGGGTAAAGAGACGAAAGACTGTCGTGAGGGGGTTGTTATGGAATTTATACTCATTAGTATCAGCTTGTTGATCGGGGTCGGCATCATGTCCCAATGGTTGGCATGGCGTTATCAAATCCCAGCAATCATCATTATGACGCTCGCTGGAGTATTGGCCGGTCCAATCCTCGGGCTGTTCGACCCGCGTGAATTATTTGGGGATTTATATAGTCCGATCATTTCGTTTGCGGTCGCCATCATCTTATTTGAAGGAAGTCTTGGGCTTCATTTTAGCGAAATCAATCAGTTCCGACGGTCGATTGTCCGCATTGTCACGATTGGAGTCGCGCTCTCGTTTGTCGGGATGTCGCTACTTATTCAATATGTTGGAGGATTACATTGGGTCGTTGCCTGGACGATGGGGGCGCTCTTCGTCGTGACGGGTCCGACTGTCGTCATTCCGTTGTTACGTCAGGCACATTTGAAAGATCGGGTCGGAGCGATTTTGAAGTGGGAAGGCATCATTGTCGATCCTGTCGGAGCATTACTCGGACTCTTCGTCGTTCGACTCGGAAACATCGTATACGAAGGTATGGATTTATGGATGCAACTCCTCTTTGCAGGTGCCTGTATTTTAGGGATTGGACTCGGTTACTTGTTCGGTCATCTCTTGATGGGATGGTTTGTGGCAGAAAAAGTACCTCGCTATCTCCGTGCCTCGGTTACGTTGACGGCTGTCCTCGTCTTATTCTCACTCAGTGAGCTTATGATGCATGAAGTCGGGCTGCTCGCCGTTACGGCGATGGGGATGACGATGGCCAATACGAAGCATCGGGATGAAGAAATCATCGAAGAACTGCAATCATTCAAAGAGGATATTTCCATCTTACTCATCTCGTCTGTCTTCATCTTGTTGACGGCATCTCTGTCCCGGGCCGAGCTGTTGAACATTTTCCAATGGCCACTCCTCTTGACGATTGCGGGCATTCTCTTCTTGGTTCGCCCAGTTGCGATTTACTTGTCGACCATCGGTGGAGGTTTGCCGCTGGCGGAACGAGGATTCATCGGCTGGATTGCGCCGCGCGGGATTGTCGCGATGACGGTCGCTGGATTCTTTGCTGAAGAAGTCGCGCATCTTGGGATTGACGATGCGAAGCAAATGTTGCCGCTCACACTCGGTCTCGTCTTCATTTCCGTTACATTGCACGGTCTCACGATTCGACCGCTCGCGCGAAAATTGAAATTAATCGATGAACAAAAAGAGGCGAACGCTGATGAATAAAGGACGGAGTTCTTTCAATCAACATTTAGGAGAAGTCAACCCTTTTCCTCAACTCGAAAGATAGGTATAATCGGAAAGCGATTATCGATGGAGAGGGCGAAGAACAATGATGCATGTGACGAACCGATATGGTTGGATTGAAGTGATTTGTGGGAGTATGTTTTCGGGGAAGTCGGAGGAATTGATTCGCCGAGTCCGCCGTGCTCATTATGGAAAGATTCCGGTCCAAGTGTTCAAACCAGCAATCGACGACCGGTATCATGAAGAGAACGTCGTCTCACATACGGGGAATTCGGTCGTGGCCGTGCCGATCGCATCGAGCCAAGAATTATATGATGCCGTTCGTGAAGAAACACAGGTTATCGCGATTGACGAGGTGCAATTCTTTGATGAAGGAATTGTAGACGTCATCGAACAACTTGCGAACGAAGACAAACGCGTCATCTGCGCTGGGCTCGATATGGACTTTCGAGGCGAACCGTTCACGATGATGCCTGAACTGTTGTCACGCGCGGAGTTTGTGACGAAATTACAGGCCATCTGTTTGTCATGCGGCGCACCTGCTTCACGGACACAGCGTCTGATTGACGGGCAACCGGCTCGGTATGAGGACCCGGTCATCTTGGTGGGGGCTTCCGAGTCTTACGAACCACGATGCCGACATTGTCATGATGTACCGAATAAACCACATCCGGTCCGCCATACGGTGGTAGACTGATGAATCGACGGACCGCCCTCGGCGGTCCGTTTTTTTGCTATAATAGATAGAGTTTGATTTGACGGAGAAAGGACGGATCATCATGTTTGACCGTTTAAGTGTATTAGAAGATCGTTACATGCAATTGAATGAAATGCTCGCCGATCCTGAGGTGCTCAGTGACTCGACGAAGTTGAGACAATATTCGAAAGAGCAGGCACAACTAGAAGAGACGGTACAGATGTATCGTCAGTATAAAGAGACAAGCGAAGCGTTCAAAGAAGCGAAGGCAATGCTTGAAGACCGGACGCTCGACGCCGATATGCGTGAATTGGCAAAAGAAGAGATGAACCTCCTTGAGCCAGAAGTCAAAGAGCTAGAGGCGAAACTGCGGATTTTATTGCTTCCAAAAGACCCGAACGATGACAAGAACGTTATCGTCGAAGTTCGAGGAGCAGCAGGCGGAGACGAAGCGGCACTTTTTGCAGGAGATTTATATAAGATGTATACGCGATTTGCTGAACGTCAAAATTGGAAAGTGGAACTCATTGACGCGAACTATACCGAACTCGGTGGATTTAAAGAAGTCACGTTCATGATCAACGGAGCAGGCGCTTATTCAAAGCTCAAGTTTGAGAACGGAGCCCATCGTGTGCAGCGGGTCCCGTCGACTGAATCGGGCGGACGAATCCATACGTCCACAGCAACGGTTGCTGTTCTTCCGGAAGCAGAGGATGTCGAAGTGCATATCGATATGAAAGATGTACGAGTTGATACGTTCACTTCATCTGGTCCAGGGGGACAATCGGTCAACACGACGCAATCAGCTGTCCGCTTGACACACATTCCTTCAGGACTCGTCGTATCATGTCAAGATGAGAAGTCGCAGCATAAAAACAAGGATAAGGCGATGAAGGTCCTTCGAGCACGCCTGTATGATAAAATGCAAAGCGAACATATGGAAGAGTTGTCTGCTCAACGAAAATCGGCTGTCGGAACAGGTGACCGTTCCGAGCGGATCCGCACATACAACTTCCCACAAAGTCGTGTCACCGATCATCGGATTGGATTGACCCTTCAGAAGTTGGACCGTGTCCTAGCAGGTGAACTTGAAGACATTATCGACGCACTCATCATGGACGAACAGGCACGTCTGATGGAGGATGCGGAATGATGCGGATTGCCGCGCTACTTAAGCAGACGGAAGAACGACTAGTTGAAGCTGGGCGCGACCGTGCGGCTGCCGAGTGGTGGCTTATGCATGTGTTGCAAGTCGATCGCACCGGTCTCCTCGTTCGTTTGTCGGATGAATTGTCTTTAGATGAGGCGGCACGGTTCGAGGCGGGAATCGAGCGTTTATTGATGGGAGAACCGGTACAACACGTGATTGGTCATGCTCCGTTTTACGGGCGCTCGTTTGAAGTGAACCGGGATGTGTTGATTCCGAGACCAGAAACGGAAGAGTTGATCGACTGGGTACTTGGGCAACTTCGTCACATCAAGGATGATGAGATTGTCGATGTTGGAACAGGAAGCGGAGCAATCGCAATCACATTGAGCCTTGAGCTCGGAGTACGCGTGCAAACCGTTGATATTTCTCCGGAAGCAATAACGGTTGCAAAGCGGAATGCGACCGCTCTTGGTGCGAATGTACGATTTTATGAAGGCGACGGACTTGCACCGATTGGGGACCGCTCAATTCGCATCCTCGTCTCAAATCCGCCCTATATCGAGGCGGATGAATTGTTGGATGAGACGGTCGTCGGCTACGAACCGCATCTCGCCCTCTTTGGAGGGAAGGATGGGCTCGACATGTATCGACAATTGATTGCGGAGTCGGTGCGCGTCTTACGTGCCGATTGGCAGTTGATTGCGTTTGAAATCGGGTATAACCAAGGACAAGATGTGAAATCATTACTGTCTGAACGTTATCCTGAAGCAGAAACGGGTATTTTAAAAGATATAAACGGCAAGGACCGTATCGTCTATGCCGTAAGGGAAGGGATTGCGTATGGAAACGAAATGGATTAATTCGAATGAGATTGAAGAGGGGGTACGTCTTCTTCAAGCAGGTGAAATCATCGCCATGCCGACAGAAACCGTCTATGGTCTCGCTGGAGATGCCATGAACGATGTGGCAATTCGAAAGATTTTTGAGGCAAAAGGTCGTCCGTCGGATAACCCGCTCATCGTCCATATCGCTTCAATCGACCAAACGAGTTTGTTTGTCGATTCGATTCCTCCTGTTGCCAAACGCTTAATGGATGCGTTTTGGCCAGGCGCTTTGACGATCATCTTGCCTTCAAACGGACAAGCCTCTTCGCTCGTGACCGCGGGCCTCGATTCCATCGGACTCCGGATGCCGAATCATCCGGCAGCACTCGAGTTAATTCGTAAGTCAGGGTTAGGGCTTGCGGCTCCGAGTGCGAATCGTTCCGGACGACCTTCGCCGACAACTGCTCAACACGTCGCGGATGATTTGAACGGACGAATCGCAGGAATCGTGGATGGGGGTCCTACCGGAATCGGAGTCGAGTCAACCGTTGTGGATTGTACGGGTGACACGGTAACGATTTTACGACCAGGTGGTGTGACGCGAGAAGAAATGGAAGCTGTCATTGGACCGGTCGCCTTAGATGCCAATTTAAGTAACGATGAAGCCACACCACGATCGCCGGGAATGAAATATACGCACTATGCCCCAACGGCACCTGTTTTTTTAGTCGATGGCACACGTGAAGATCTGGAGCGTGTCATCGAGGAACGGAAGCAAGCGGGGTTGCGAATCGGTGCCCTCGTCTTCGACGAAAACCCGACACCGGCTGAGGTCACGCATTCACTTGGGACCTCGATGGAAGTGGCGGCACAACGCTTATACGATGCGCTTCGTCGATTTGATGAAACAGACGTGGATGAGATTTATGTGAACACGATTGAACCGGTCGGAGTCGCATTAGCCGTCTATAACCGTTTATACAAAGCGGCGGGCGGAAAGGTTGTGCACCCGACGAAAGATGCCTAAAGACATAGAGGAGGACACGCGATGTCAATGAAACGCGTATTATTCATATGTAGTGGCAACACGTGCCGAAGCCCGATGGCGATGGCCTTGCTCCGTTCGAAGATGACCGGGGACGAGTTTGATATTCGCTCAGCCGGTCTACGGACGATGCAAGGATTCGATGCTTCTGAAAATGCACTGCAAGTTCTCAGAGAACGTGGGATTGAGCTCGATCATGTCACCCAGACGTTCGATGAAGTGTTAGGGAATTGGGCGGATATCATCTTGACGATGACACGCGCACACCGTGAACAAATTCGGGATACATACCCGGATTTGTCTGAGCGGACGTACACGCTCTATGAATTCGTGACGGGGCTCGAACGGGACATCAACGATCCGTTCGGCGGTTCGATGAATGTGTATCGCCAGGTGCGAAACGAGCTCGAACCACTCGTGAATCGACTTGTGTTAAAATTAACGAATGATGGGTCAAAGGTGACGAAACCACCGAGACGCCTACCAAAGAAGACGGGGGAATGAACGAATGAAAATTGCAATTGGCGCTGATCATGGCGGCTTCAACTTGAAGAAAGAAATCGTAGCCTTGCTTGAGGAACTCGGACATGAGTATAAAGATTTCGGGACGCACTCAGCGGACTCGATTGACTACCCGGATGTGGCCATCCCGGTCGCAGAAGCGGTAGCGGCAGGTGAATTCGATCGTGGGATTTTGATTTGCGGTACGGGAATCGGAATCGGGATTGCGGCGAACAAAGTCAAAGGGATTCGTGCCGCACTCGTCCATGACTCATTCAGCGCGAAAGCGACACGTCAGCATAACGATTCGAACATCATGACGATGGGCGAGCGTGTCATCGGACCTGGTCTTGCACTCGACTTGGTGACGACGTGGCTCGATACGGACTTTGAAGGCGGTCGCCATTCAAACCGTGTCGACAAGATGAGTGCTTACGAATCGAAGTGAGTCAAATGAAGACGGAACTTCTCGGATTTTTGACGGAGCTTCACGAACGGTTTCCTTTGAATGATGAGCGCATTCTCGTCATCGGATGCTCGACGAGTGAAGTGCTCGGAAAAACGATTGGGAAGGCAGGTTCCATTGATGTCGCAAGCGAATTGATGGAAGCATTCCTTGAATTTAGAAAGAAGACAGGTGTCCATTTGGCGTTTCAAGGGTGTGAGCATATCAATCGTGCCCTCACCGTTGAGCGCCGGACACTCAAACAGTTCGGTCTCACAGAAGTGTCGGTCGTCCCGGTCCGATCGGCGGGCGGAGCGATGTCAGAGAAGGCTTATGCCAACTTTGATGAACCATGTGTCGTCGAATCGATTCAAGCAGATGCCGGGATTGATATCGGCTCGACATTGATTGGGATGCATTTGAAACCGGTCGCGATACCGGTTCGGTTATCATCGAAGCATCTCGGAGAGGCGTACGTCACGTTCGCAGTCACGAGACCGAAACTGATTGGTGGGCCACGGGCTCAGTATCCAAATAAATGAAGAAAGCATCGCATTTAGGTTTTTCGACCGAATGCGATGCTTTTTTGTTCAAATTATAAATCTTCTCCAAAAAGATAGGAGATGACCATCGGGAAACGCTCACGCCAGGCGAGCTCGTTGTGAACTCCTTCTTCAATCACTTCGAATCGGATGTGTTCGACCTTGTCTTTTAACAAGTTGTACACGCGTTCGCTCGACTCACGATACATCTCGTTCGTCGGTCCATTTTCGATCGGTTCCTCGACTTCTTTTGCGCCGACGTCCAAGTAAAGACGCTCGACGCCCTTCAAATCGCTCGCTTCAATCAATTGTTCCAGCTCGGTTTGGTTGAACCAAAATGCAGAGGACAGGGAAGCGACGCGCTTGAAGATGTCTGGATACACACAGGCGGCATACACCGAGATGAGTCCACCCATCGAACTCCCCATCATCGCTGTCGCTTCCGGGATCGTCCGATAGTCGGCATCGATTTGAGGTTTCAATTCCTGCGCGATGTATTCGATATAGGCGGAACCTTGCCCGCCGAGCACGATGTCACGACCGAGCAAGCTCTCCCCGATATAAGGGTTTTCCCATGGTCCATACTCATCGAGTCGTTGTTCGCCTGGTGCACTATCGAGGGCGACGACAATCAAGTCACGCTTCGAGGCGTCTAAATATTCACCGACGCGCCAGCTCATGTTGTAGCTCGCATCCTCGTCAGCAAAACAGTTTTGTCCGTCGTGCATGTAGAGGACCGGATATCGTTTTTCGGACGTCTCATAGTCGGCAGGTGTGTAGATTCGGACCGTTCGTGTCCGTTCGAACGGTGTGATCGTCAGTTCTTTTGTCTCAATCATAAGTGGCCTCCTCACAGTTACATTCTTATTAATGATACCCAACTTTTCATCAGATTATTGCGATACCCAAAAAAACAAGCATGTGGTACGATGGGGGTGTTGATTTTTAGACATTTAGAGGGGGTCTTCACATGGTAAACACGACGAAGTTGAAAGTGCAGGATGCGGAATTATTTGAGGCAATGCAACACGAGCTCGGTCGTCAGCGCGACAACATCGAACTCATCGCTTCAGAAAACTTTGTTTCAGAAGCGGTCATGGAAGCGCAAGGAGGCGTATTGACGAACAAATATGCCGAAGGATATCCGGGACGCCGCTATTACGGTGGCTGTGAGTTTGTCGACGTTGCTGAGAACTTGGCGCGTGACCGTGCGAAAGAATTGTTCGGTGCAGAACATGCGAACGTACAACCACACTCGGGTGCACAAGCGAACATGGCGGTCTACTTCACGGTGCTTGAAGCAGGAGATACGGTTCTCGGAATGAACTTGTCTCATGGTGGTCACTTGACGCACGGTAGCCCGGTCAACTTCTCAGGTGTGCAATATAACTTCGTCGAATATGGTGTAGACAAAGAGACAGAACACATCGATTACGACGTCGTCGCTGCACTTGCGAAGGAACATAAGCCGAAATTGATTGTTGCGGGAGCATCGGCATATCCACGTACAATCGACTTCGCGAAGTTCCGTGAGATCGCGGACAGTGTCGATGCTTATCTTATGGTCGATATGGCGCACATCGCCGGACTCGTGGCAGCAGGTCTGCATCCGAACCCGGTCGAACATGCGCATTTCGTCACGACGACGACGCACAAGACGCTCCGTGGACCACGTGGAGGGATGATTCTTTGTAAAGAAGAGTTCGCCAAAGCGATCGATAAGTCGATTTTCCCAGGGATTCAAGGAGGACCGCTCATGCACGTCATCGCGGCAAAAGCGGTCGCGTTCGGTGAGGCACTCCAACCGGAATTCAAAGATTACCAACGTCAAGTCATTGCGAATGCACAAGCACTTGCGGCAGGCCTTGAAGAAGAGGGACTTCGAATCGTATCGGGCGGAACGGACAATCACCTCTTGCTCGTCGATCTTCGAGGAATCGACATCACAGGTAAAGCAGCTGAGCATGCATTGGATGCAGCAGGAATCACGGTCAATAAAAACACGATTCCATTCGACCCGGCATCACCGTTTGTCACAAGCGGAATCCGTCTCGGAACGGCTGCGATGACGACTCGTGGTTTCAAAGAAGCGGATATGAAAGAAGTGGCACGTCTCATCGGGCGTGTGCTCAAACAACATGAAGACGAGGCGGTAATCGCGGAAGCACTTCAAGACGTGCGATCGTTAACGGCGAAGTTCCCGCTTTACCCTGAACGAGGCTGAGTCAATGGATATTCGGACACTAGCAGAACGAGAGCTATCCGAACTTCCATTGTTCGATATGACAGAATGGTTGGCTCGTAAAGGGGAATACGATCCTTCTTTCCGTCTTGTCGCCAGTGAGTTCGGTGTCATCACGACGCTCCTCGACCATGGCTATTATGAAGAAGCGAGCGAACGAATCGTGCCGCTCCTCGGGATGAAAGTGCCTGCTGCTTTCCATCGACTAGGTCTTGCGCTAGAAGTGAAGGCGAACGGAAAAAAAGCGGCCAAGCGCCGCTTTCGTTCGTTCTCGTCGGCTGTCATCCAACATTCGGATTTAGCCGAATGGCGACAGGCGTTCAAGTTCGATAAGAAATGGCTCGGACTCCCGCTTGTCGTTGGTCTTGCAGCTGTAGCGCTCGTATTTTGGCCAGATTCCGAACCGCCGGTCGTCACGCCGGACGAACCGGACGAAGTCGTTGTCGAGACGGTGACAGAAGAAGAAGCGCTCGCGGAACGTCTTGAAGAACTCGAGGCAGAAGTCGCCCGACTCGAAGAAGAGAATGAGAAACTTCAAGATTCGGACGAACAGAAGCCAGAGGAATCGACTGAAGAAGCACCGGACACCTCAACGGATGTCGTACCGCTGGCTGAGGTAGAATCACTCGTCCAAGACAAACAGTATGAAAAAGCCGACCGCCTATTAGACGGGAACGCGAAAGTCGGACAAGAACAAGCAGTTGGATTTTATCGACTTCTTGTCGACAATAAGTTAGGACAAGCAGACATTGCGGACTATGCGGCTTATCTCGAGTCGTATCCGGAATCCGGTTATAAGGCGGATGTCCTTTGGATGAAAGGGATTGCCGAGAAAAAAGCGAATGACCCGGCTTATCGTGAAACATTGACGACCGTTTCAGAGATGGAAGGGACGTATTGGGCACCGATTGCGAAGTCCGTGCTCGAAGAGTAAGGTGCTACATGAGTAGCGCCTTTTCTCATGAAATTCTAATGAAGTACACCACGATTTCTCGTTTTCCTGTCGTATGATTTGAGGTAGGAGGGATGCGTGTATGAAACGTGTAATGAAAACCATTGGAACAACTTTATTGGCGATCGGACTTATGGGAATCGGACTTGCCGGATTTTTATTCTTCACTTCACCTGGACAAGCTAGCCTGTCGCAACTATCGCTAGCGGCGCTGCAAGTCGAACAGCAGATGGAACAAGTCGATACGAAGTGGGATGAATGGGAAGATGATTTAGAAAGACGAATCGAGCAAGCCATTCCGGAAGGCGTTCGTCTGTTTTTTGCGGATTGAATTCGGGAAATGAATAACGGTACGTCGAGCGAACCGCTCGGCGTTTTTTCAAAGGAGTGAGCAGGATGCAGACGATTCTCGTCGTAGAAGATGATTCGAAGATTGCGCGATTACTGGAGTTGGAATTGAAGCATGCGGGATATGCGGTCATGGTGGCGACAGACGGTCGTACCGGTTTGGAACGAGCTCTCGCTGACGATGTCGACCTCGTGTTGCTTGACGTGATGTTACCTCAAATGAGTGGACTCGAGGTGGTCCGTCGTCTGAAAGAAGAGCGACCTTTGTTACCCGTTCTGATGGTGACGGCCCGTGGCGATCGATACGATAAAGTGAGTGGACTCGATCTTGGCGCAGATGATTACATCACAAAACCATTTGAAATAGAAGAAGTGCTCGCACGGATTCGGGCATTTTTACGAATGCGCCAGCTTGTTCGTCAAGACCATTCCGAACAGGTGTTGACATATGAGACATTGACTGTCGACGTGAATCGTCATGAAGTATATTGTGACGGAAAGAAAGTAGAGTTGACTCGACGTGAGTTTGACTTGTTGGTTTTCTTTTTAGAGAATCCGGAGCGAGTTTTGACGCGTGACCAACTCGTCGAACACGTGTGGGGATTCGACTATTATGGGGATACGAACGTCGTGGACGTGTATGTCCGATACGTCAGGAAAAAATTGACCGGCTCTTGGATTCAAACGGTTCGCGGTGTCGGCTATATGTTGAAGCGTGGTGAGTGACCGATGCTACGAACAAAGATTGCGTGGGCGATGACAGGGTTTATGCTGTTGCTTCTTCTCGTCTCCTTTGGCGTGACCTGGTTCGTCGCCAGACAGGAAATTGTCGATTCGCGTTTTGACGTGTTACTGCAGGCGTTGAATCTCTTGGAAGAAGATGTCCGGAATAGCGATGCGGTATTGTCGCTTCATGAGGACAGTGTCGTGTTAGAACGTCAAGAAAACGGCGAATGGGGAATCATCGCAGGAGAAGTGCCAGACGGAACGACGTTTCCCATCAATTACGGGGAACCGGCCCTCATCGATGATTGGTTTGTGGTCGCGACGACGGATGGACTAGCGTTCGGCTTTCAGGATCGAGATGTGAGCAATACGATTCAAGCGCTCGCAACCATTTTTCTCGTCATGTTCTTCCTTGCCGTTCTCTTGACGTTCCTCGGGACGTGGTGGATTTTACGTCAAGGTCTGTCACCGTTACGCCGATTGACAGAAACGATGGAACGGATCACGGAGTCCGGTAAGTTAGAGACAATCGAAGTGGCTGACCGAAAGGATGAAGTGACGACTCTTTCGGACGGATTTAATCATATGATCGAGCGAGTCGAAGGGACGATGGAGCAACAACGTCGTTTCGTCGCCGATGTTTCACATGAACTCAAGACACCGTTGACCGTCATCGAGGGCTATGCGAAGTTATTGCAACGGTGGGGACAAGAAGATGAGAGTGTACGTGCCGAAGCGATTGACCATATTTTAACGGAGTCGCGTCAAATGCGACATGATTTGATTGAACCGATGCTCGAATTGAATCGATTTGCTGCACTCGAACAGGTAGAGCGAGAAGAAATCGATTTAGCTGAACTTGGGGAATCAATAGGGGAACGTTTTTTGCGGTCGCACGGCGTCCATTTACCTATTGAAGCTACAGGAAGCTGGTTTGGTCATCGTGAGTCGTTACAGCGGATTCTTGTCATCCTATTAGACAATAGTTTGAAGTATGCGGAAGAGACGAGCCTTCATTTGAAGAGTGATCGAATTGAGGTACGCGATCGAGGACCCGTTCTAACGGATGATGTGAGGAATCGGCTGTTCGATCGATTCTACCGATTAGATGAAGCGCGCGATCGCAGTGGGAGCGGTCTTGGTCTCGCGATTGCGAAAGAAGTGGCGGACTTGAATGAGTGGACGATAGGAAGTAGATCGAATCATCCGGATGGCAGTATATTTTTCCTGACTCGATGATGAATATTTCGCATTTTCTCATCAACTTCTAATGAAGCCTTAAATATGCTCTCACGGAAGAGGCTTATGATGAAAATAAGAAGAACACATCATGAGGAGGAAACAAACATGAAACGCATCGGTTGGATTATCGGCGCATTATTAGCTGTCATGGCAATTGTTGGAATTGGATTTTACGTAAACGGGAATCAGACGGATACGGTCATTGTTCCACAAGCAATCAATCAAGCGAGTGACGATCGATCGACGGACAACCCAGATGACCCTGCTACATCGGATGGCTCAAGTAGCGCATCAGATGATTCGTCAGCAGCGCGAGTGGGAGATGGAGACGACTATAAACTATACGGGACGCTCGTGAAGTTATCGAAAGAAGATGTCACCATCAGCTTCAACGGAAAAGAGTCGACATACCCTTTAGCGGCGACACATGAAATCGATGACGATACACCGCAAGTGGGTGACCGGGTAAAACTCGAATTGAACCGAGATGATGAAGTGAAGGAAGTGGACCGTGAGAGTGGTGATGATGATGCGTATATTTACGGCACGCTCGTCAAACTCACAAATCAAGAAGTCACGATTAAGATCGATGGGAAAGACAACGTATATCCACTTGCCGCACGTTCTGAAATCGATGATGACACCCCGCGTGTCGGCGACTTTGTCAAACTTGAACTAAATCAAGATGGGGCGGTCATTGAAGTCGACCGTGAATCGGAGGACGACCAGAATGAACAAGATGATTCTTCGCAGGACGACTCATCTCAAGATGACTCACCTGAAGATGAGCGAGAAAACGACTGATGGTGTAACGAAAAGGACTAATCTTTTGATGGATTAGTTCTTTTTTTGTGGCTAGACGTTGAGGCATAAAATGGATTGGACCGCTTTTATCAAATCATCAGAAACGTAATAATTCTGAAATCATCACAAAAATAGGTTATATGTTATGATGTACAAGAAAAATTTAGGTGGTTTCCACCTAATTGGGAATGAGGAGGGACATCAATGCGTACGTATTGGGGAATCTTACTCAGTTGTATCTTGTTGAGTGGATGTGGTGCCGAGACGTTGAACGCAATCGAATTACGTCCTTTGTCTTCCTATCGAGTCGAGCAAGATCCTGAGATACTATTAACGAAACAAACACAAGAGAAACTGCTTACATACTGTGAGCGTCGTCCGACAGATGTCTTGCCCGAGCGACGAGCCATGGTGGCGGAAGTGACGTTTCATCATCCGCTCTATGAAGTACTCGGCTCCAAAACAGTGAAATATTTTGCAGCGGGAGATGAACGGTACCTCACTTGTGCGAACAGCAATGAGTTGATGGAGCGAACATTTGCTGTGGAGCCCATTCAAGCGTATGAAGCGCTTGAGCCAGAGCGGTTTCAAGAGTCGAACGTAGTTTCGACGATTGAGTTTGAGCGTATCGACGAACTTAAAGCGGTGACCAGTAAGTTCAACTTGAACGAGACGCATGAAGAAGTGATATCCGATTCAGTTTTTCGTTATAAGACGCCAGATACGGGGGCAATCTATGTGACGTTCGAGACGATTCGAAACGGACGCACACTTGACCCAATCATTGAACCAAAACTATACCCGTTTCAAAGCGGAGAAAATGAAGGGTATGTCTTCTTGACGAGGCGGGCCGATGATCGTCTCACCCTACAAATCGGAGAGGCGTCCTCGCTCAAACAACTCGTCCTACCGAATATATATGAGGCTCCTTATATGAAAGTCGATCCGAAAGAAGAGATTTCACTAAAGGGAAATCATCGCGAACTCATGAAACGCATCATCTTATCGGACCGACCGATTGAAGGGGATGTGGCTGAAGAGACGTCGTTATCGTTATCGAAAACATATGGAACGGTCCTTGAAATTTGGGGACATGTCCGCCGTCCTGTGACAAACAAGATGTCCACTCGCCCCGCCGAAGGGGAAACGCGCTTGGCCGTTTTTGAATCGGATCAAGATACAATCTGGCTAGACGGACCAAAAACGCAAGAGTTGTTTGACGCCTTGTCTCATATTCAGCCGCATGAAAAAACGTCTACAGCTGTCAAAATCGGAGACTTGCATCTGTATGAAGAATTGACCGAGCAATCCTTTGATGTATGGAAAACGGAAACAGAACTCTATTTAGTCAATCAACACACATCACAATCGTATGAACTTCCGGCCAATGACTATTTCCAAATCAATCAGCTATAAATGGCGTCTGACCTTTGAAAAATTAGAAGTTGGCTCTACCCATCTCAACAGACTTAGGGTACAATGCTCGAGAGAGAATGAGAGAGGAGTGAAGCAAGATGGGAAAAGTGCATGTTTATGACCATCCTTTGATTCAGCACAAAATGACGATTATGCGTAAAGTAGAGACGGGGACGAAGCAGTTCCGTGAACTCGTCGACGAAGTTTCTTCACTTATGGCATACGAAATCACGCGCAGCCTACCCCTAACAGACGTAAAAATCGAGACACCGGTCTCTGTTTCCACGCAAAAGATGATTGCCGGCAAGAAATTGGGAATCGTCCCTATTTTACGTGCAGGACTTGGTATGGTGGATGGGTTCCTCAAAATGATGCCGAACGTAAAAGTCGGTCATATCGGTCTTTACCGTGATCCGGAAACGCTTGAGCCACACGAATACTACTTGAAACTTCCGACAGACGTCACAGAACGCGACTTTATCGTCGTTGACCCGATGCTCGCGACTGGTGGTTCTGCTGTTGATGCGATCGCATCACTCAAGAAACATGGAGCGAAGTCAATCAAGTTGGCATGCCTCTGTGCAGCACCAGAAGGCGTAGAACGTGTACAAGCAGAACATCCGGATGTAGAGATTTATCTTGCTGCACTCGATGAAAAATTAAATGACCACGGTTATATCGTTCCTGGACTTGGGGATGCGGGTGACCGTTTGTTTGGTACGAAGTAATGACTTAAAAGCGAGAATCGCCTGTGCGATTTTCGCTTTTTTTGACGAATGACACGAAAAATATTTATCATTTACAGATGTCACAAAATAGACACAAAACGAGAGCGAGAAGAATGACGAACGAGGATGGAATATATCTATTCTTTCTTATTTAAATAGAATTCTGCTATTTCGGATAGGTAACCAGTGGTGAGGAAGCGATTTTGAACCGGATGAGATTCCTCACAAAAAAATGGGCGAAATCGCTCGACATGGTAAAAACATCCTCGGTATACTGATACAGGACGTTGAAAACGATTTCAAAATGAAGTCAACCGACGTTTCGTAATTCTTTGTGAACGTAAGCGTTTACCGATTGAATTTTCCAAAACGTGGGGGTATAACTGAACTATTCTTCATCTGATTCCGTTTGTGAAATGTTATAAAGTCAACATTTTTATTTCAACGTTTCTTCACACTTTCTTTAAAAAGTGCCTCGATCGTTTAGTTTGTGAAGTGCGTAAAACTATTGATACGACTTGATTTAAAGCGCTTTTATAATTGTGAAATTCATTGACTTCTTATGCCATTTCTATTACTCTGAACTTGTGTGACTTTTGATGGTCACGCGAGTGTGAATTCGTAAAGAATAAGGAAGCACGTGAGACTCGAAAGGGGGGGTTGGATGGCGAAAAAAGACAATCGTTATCTATCCTATGCCTCGCTCGCTTCACAAATCTCGACAGCACTTGCTGGACCGATTGTCATCGGTTATCTCGTCGGACAGTACGGCGAAAGACGTGAATTTTGGGGCACGTTTGGTTGGAATGTGTCGATTATCCTTGGACTCGTGTTCGGGGTTACGGCGCTAGTTCTCACCCTTCGGAGTTTATTGACAGGAGAGGACGAATGAATACGATTCAAGCAGACAGAAAAGCACAAAAAGAGTTGATGAAGCGTTATACGAAATGGTTTACCATATGGTTTGCAATTTTGTTAGTTGGCGCCTTCATCGTCCCGATGTACAAAGCCGTTTTTCTCGGATTGTTCATCGGTGGGGTCGGAAGTCTCATCATTCTACATATGCAGAATCGAAGTGTCATACGCATGTATGACGTCATCGAACATGGACGACGACCAAAGTCGCACGGGACCGTTTCAAGAATGGCGGTCGGTGCGTTAGCAGTGATAGTCGGTCTTCTCTACGAGGATCGAGTGTCCGTCATCGCGGTGGTAACTGGTCTAATCGCCGGCCACATCATACAATTTGGCGAGTTTACACTTGCCCAGCTCAGCAGGAAAAGAGGTGAATATTAATGGGTCATGAGTTTCCCACATATTCTCTGCACTTTGGGGACTATACGTTATACGGGAGCTGGACGAACGTCATTACAGTGTTAATAGCAGCGTTACTCGTCTTCGTATTCGCCATCTGGGGAACAAGACGTTTAGCTATGAAGCCGACTGGCAAACAAAACTTCATGGAATTCTTCGCGGAGTTCGTGCGTGGAATCATCGCAAGTGCGATGGACTGGAAGACAGGAGGACGCTTTATCGGATTTGGGATGACGTTGATTTTGTTCATTCTCTTCTCAAACTTGATGGGTCTACCGTTTAACGTTATTTCCGGACACTATCTGTGGTTC
The DNA here is from genome assembly GCF_018617075.1 of Exiguobacterium sp. s123. Taxonomy (GTDB): domain Bacteria; phylum Bacillota; class Bacilli; order Exiguobacteriales; family Exiguobacteriaceae; genus Exiguobacterium; species Exiguobacterium profundum. Next base: position 249,636 of record NZ_JACSJL010000005.1, read on the forward strand.
AACTCACCGACGGCCGATCCTTACGTAACCTTGGCGTTGTCGACACTCGTCGTTGCAATGTCGCACTATTACGGGGTGAAGCTACACGGGTTCAAGCACTATTCAGCGGAATTCGTAAAACCAGTCTGGTTCTTGCTTCCGATCAAATTGATCGAGGAGTTTGCGAACACGTTGACACTCGGTTTGCGTCTATACGGTAACATCTTTGCCGGTGAAATCATGATTACCATCATCTTGGGACTCGCGATTACAGCCGAAGGCGCACTCAACCCGCTCGGTGCAATCTTTGCGGTCTTCCCAATGATTCTATGGCAAGGTTTCTCAATCTTTATCGGGGTTATCCAATCCTACATTTTCCTGACGCTTGCAATGGTGTACATCGGGCACAAAGCTTCGGCCGAACATTGATTCGGACATCTCGCCAAAGCGTTACAATCAAATTATTTACTTAACTTTTAGGAGGAATATACACAATGGAACAACTTAATCTTCTCGCAACAGCACTTGTTATCGGACTTGGAGCACTCGCAGCTGGTATCGGTAACGGTTTGATCGTATACGGAACAGTACAAGGACAAGCACGTCAACCAGAACTCAAAAACGAACTTCGTCAAACAATGTTCATCGGTATCGGTTTGGTTGAGGCCCTCCCGATCATCGGTGTGGCTGTCGGTTTCCTTCTCCTCAACTCTTGATTCCGAGTTAACGAGAATAGCATGAGAGGGAGCACGTCTCCCTCACTTATTTAGTCAAGAGGAGGGTATGCATGGATACGATGATGATTGCAGCTGGTGCTGGCGGCGAAGGCCTCCGCATTCTGGATATGATCTTTACAATTTTCACATTCCTCGTACTCTTGGCCCTGTTGAAGAAATTTGCTTGGGGACCACTCCTTGGAATGATGAGACAGCGTGAAGAGTATGTAGCGAACGAAATTGAACTCGCTGAAAAGAGCCGCAAAGATGCGGAACATTATGTCGTTGAACAACGTGACGCACTCAGTGCAGCACGTACTGAGTCAAAAGAAATGCTCGACGCAAGCCGTCGACAAGCAGAAGCAGAACAAGCACGCTTGGTGGAGCAGGCGCGTTTGGAAGCCGAACAAATTAAAATCGAGGCAGAGAAAGCGATTGAGCGTGAGCGTGAGCTTGCGAAACAATCTCTTCAAACGGAAGTCGTCACACAGGCGCTTTCGGCAGCACGCCACGTCCTTCAATCAGACCTTAAAGGCGATGAAGCGAAACAACGTGCCCTCGTCACAGACTTCCTGTCTAAAGCGAAAGGTGCGAACTGATGAACGCATCACTAGCAAAACGCTATGCCAAAGCGCTCTTCGACTTAGCGCGGGAACAAGGCACGCTCGACCAAGTCGAAGCGGAAGTGCGTCTGCTCGATGAAGTGCTCCACGCGACTCCTGAACTCATGGATCTCTTAACGAATCCGGCAGTCAGTGACAGCGAGCTTGCACAGCTTTTAAAAGACAGCTTTGGTGATATGACGGCGATTGTCGTGAACACACTTCTCGTCATGGTCGAAAACGACCGTGCGGCAGAGGTTCGCGCATTGCCACGTTACGTCCGCGAATTGATCAACGACTATCGTGGAATTGCAGAGGGTATTGTCACAAGCGCCTACCCATTGTCGGCAACAGACTTGAAAGACGTCGAACTCGTCTTCGGACAGAAGCTCGGGAAGACGCTCCAATTGAAGAACGTCGTCGATGAAGAAGTCATCGGTGGACTCCGTGTCCAAGTCGGATACACGACGTACGATGATACGATTGAAACGAAATTGACACGCCTTGAGCGTGAATTGTTGAATGCGTAAGAAATAGGGGTGAATTCAATGACAATCAAAGCTGAAGAAATCAGCGCCCTGCTAAAAGAACGAATCGCTTCGTACGGTTCTGAAATCGAAGTCAGCGAGACAGGTACAGTCATTCAAGTAGGTGACGGTATCGCTCGTGCACACGGACTCGATAACGTTATGGCGGGGGAACTCGTAGAGTTCTCTAACGGCGTAATGGGCTTGGCGCAAAACTTAGAAGAAGGTAACGTCGGGATTATCATCCTTGGCGATTACAAAGGGATCAAAGAAGGCGACTCTGTCAAACGTACAGGTCGCATCATGGAAGTACCAGTCGGTGAGGCGCTCCTCGGACGTGTCGTCAACCCACTCGGACAACCAATCGATGGTCTTGGACCAATCGTGACTGACAACTATAACCCGATCGAGCGTAAAGCTTACGGCGTTATGGCTCGTAAATCGGTTCACGAACCACTTCAAACAGGAATTAAGGCGATTGACGCCCTCGTTCCAATCGGTCGTGGTCAGCGTGAGCTCATCATCGGTGACCGTCAGACAGGTAAAACATCTGTTGCCATCGATGCGATCATCAACCAAAAAGAAGAGAACATGATTTGTATCTACGTTGCAATCGGTCAGAAAGAATCGACTGTACGTGGCGTAGTAGAGACGCTTCGTCAAAACGGCGCGCTCGACTATACAATTGTCGTTTCGGCATCGGCATCACAGCCGGCACCACTTCTTTACCTCGCGCCATTCGCTGGGGTATCGATGGGTGAGTACTTCATGGACCGCGGACAACACGTCCTCGTTGTTTATGATGACCTTTCGAAACAAGCGGCAGCTTACCGTGAGCTCTCGCTCCTTCTCCGTCGTCCTCCAGGCCGCGAAGCCTACCCAGGGGATGTCTTCTACCTCCACTCACGCCTTCTTGAGCGTGCAGCGAAGTTGAACGACGAACTCGGTGGTGGTTCATTGACAGCACTTCCGTTCATCGAGACACAAGCATCGGATATCTCAGCATATATTCCGACAAACGTTATCTCGATCACAGACGGTCAGATCTTCCTTCAGTCGGACCTCTTCTTCTCTGGGGTACGCCCAGCGATCAACGCCGGTCTCTCGGTATCGCGTGTTGGTGGTTCGGCTCAGGTGAAAGCGATGAAGAAAGTTGCTGGTACACTTCGTCTTGACCTCGCGTCTTACCGTGAGCTCGAAGCGTTCGCTCAGTTCGGATCAGATCTCGACAAAGCGACACAATCGAAGTTGAACCGTGGTCAGCGTACGGTTGAAGTCTTGAAACAAGACTTGAACGCACCGCTTTCTGTAGACAAGCAAGTCATCATCATCTACGCACTCACGAAAGGTCATCTCGATGACATCCCAGTCACAGACATCCGTCGTTTCGAAACAGAAATGAACGCATGGCTCGACCAAAACCGTAAAGACCTCTGCCGTGAAATCCGTCAAACAGGAAACCTTCCTTCAGACGAGGCAATGGTCGACGCAATTACGGAATTCAAAAAGACGTTCTCGCCATCGGTTTAATCCGGTGACGAGCGTCTATTAAGGTGGTGAATCGAAATGGCATCATTACGTGAGATCCAGATGCGGATCACCTCGACCCAAAGCACGAAGCAAATCACGAAAGCGATGAACATGGTGTCGGCATCGAAGTTGAACCGGGCCCAAGGGAACAACGCCAACTTCAAGCCGTACATGGACAAGTTTCAAGAAGTCATCTCGTCGATCGCCGGTGGTACATCAGGCGCGACACACCCGATGCTTCAAGTACGTCCCGTCAAACGGACTGGTTATATCGTCATTACGTCAGATCGCGGACTCGCAGGTGGATACAACGCCAGCGTCTTGCGTGACGTGTACCGTGAACTCAAAGACAAGCACACATCAACAGATGAGTACCGTCTTTACGTAATCGGAAAAGTCGGCGTCCAGTTCTTCAAGTCACGCAACATTCCGGTGTATAGCGCGATGACAGGGCTAAACGACCAACCAACTTTTGTTGAAGTCGCAGAAATCGTCAAGCAGACGGTTGGTGCCTTCAGCGAGAGCGAGATTGATGAATTGAAGCTTTGCTACAACTCGTTCATCTCGGTCATCAGCCAAGAAGTGAAGATTCAACAATTGCTCCCGCTCGGGGATATCGAACAGTCCGCATCCAATGTGATGTATGAATACGAACCAGAAGAAGAAACGATCTTAGCGGCGCTCCTCCCACGTTATGCGGAAGGACTCATCTATGGTGCATTGCTCGACGCGAAAGTATCAGAGCACGCAGCACGGATGACGGCGATGTCGAGTGCGACAGACAACGCGGATGAACTCATTCGCGGACTCAAGCTCAAATTCAACCGCGCGCGTCAAGCAGCGATCACACAAGAAATCACAGAGATTGTCGGAGGTGCGTCGGCGCTTGAATAAGCGCACGCTCTCTAGATTGTAGGAGGCTAACACGATGAACGAATACGGCATGAAAGGCCGCGTAGTCGCAGTCATGGGCCCAGTTATCGACGTTAAGTTCGACAACCACTTACCGAACATCTACAACGCTCTCAAAGTCACACACGTGGCAGCGACAGCAGACGATGTTAGTGTCGACTTGACGCTTGAAGTAGCTGTTCACCTTGGTGACGACACGGTCCGTACGATTGCGATGGACTCAACTGACGGCGTTCGCCGCGGTATGGAAGTACTTGACTTAGGATCACCGATTTCGGTACCAGTTGGAGAAATGACACTTGGACGTGTCTTCAACGTTCTCGGTAACCCAATCGATGATAAAGAAGTGGCAGCTGACGTGCTTCGTGCACCGATTCACCGTCAAGCGCCAACATTTGACGAATTGTCAACGAAAGTTGAAATCCTTGAAACAGGGATCAAAGTCGTCGACCTTCTCGCACCATACATCAAAGGTGGTAAAATCGGCCTCTTCGGTGGTGCCGGTGTAGGGAAGACCGTCCTCATCCAGGAACTCATCAACAACATCGCGCAAGAGCACAGCGGGATTTCTGTATTCGCAGGAGTCGGTGAGCGTACGCGTGAAGGAAATGACTTGTTCCACGAGATGACGGACTCAGGCGTTATCAAGCAAACAGCGATGGTCTTCGGTCAAATGAACGAACCACCTGGTGCACGTCTCCGTGTTGCCTTGACTGGTTTGACAATGGCAGAATACTTCCGTGACGAGCAAGGACAAGACGTTCTTCTCTTCGTTGATAACATCTTCCGTTTCACACAAGCAGGTTCTGAGGTTTCGGCCCTTCTCGGACGTATGCCATCGGCGGTAGGTTACCAGCCGACACTTGCGACAGAAATGGGTATGCTTCAAGAGCGAATCACATCGACTGCAAAAGGATCGGTTACTTCGATTCAAGCGGTTTATGTACCAGCCGATGACTATACGGACCCGGCTCCGGCAACAACGTTCGCCCACCTTGATGCCACAACAAACCTTGAGCGTCGTCTTTCGGAGATGGGGATTTACCCAGCCGTTGACCCACTCGCATCGACTTCACGCGCCCTCTCTCCTGAAATCGTAGGGAAAGATCACTATGAAGTCGCACGTAACGTTCAACAGACGCTTCAGCGTTACAAAGAACTTCAAGACATCATCGCCATCCTCGGGATGGATGAGTTGTCTGAAGACGACAAACTCACGGTTCACCGTGCACGTCGTATTCAGTTCTTCTTATCACAAAACTTCCACGTGGCTGAGCAGTTCACGGGCCAAAAAGGTTCATACGTGCCAGTCAAAGAGACAGTACGCGGCTTCAAAGAGATCCTCGAAGGTAAACACGACGATCTTCCTGAAGATGCATTCCGTCTCGTCGGTCCAATCGAAGACGTCATCGAAAAAGCGAAGACGTTGGTCTAAGACCTACGCGGAAGGGGGAAACTAGACGATGAATACTGTTCACGTCAACGTCGTCACCCCGGATGGTGCAGCCTTTGAAGGAGACGCACGAATGGTCATCGCCAAATCGGTCACTGGTGAGCTCGGTATCTTACCGAAGCACATCCCGATGGTGACGCCACTCGACGTCTCAGTTCTCAAGCTGCGCCACGAAGATGGTGGACGCACGCTGATCGCAATCAGCGGCGGTTTCATGGAAGTTCGTCCCGACACGGTGACGATCTTAGCTGAAACAGCCGAAATGGCGGATAAGATTGACTATGACCGCGCTTCTGCGGCGAAGGTTCGTGCCGAGCGTCGTCTTCAAGACACGAAGCTCTCGGAACTCGAATTCCGTCGTGCGGAACTTGCGCTCAAAAAAGCGATCAACCGCTTAAGCATTCGCGATATGAAAGAATAAGAATGACTCTCACACGAAAGTGTGGGAGTTTTTTTGTTGTTTTTGAAAAAAATGGGTCTTTTGTCGTGCTTCTAAATGATGGGACTAGTAAAAAATATATGGGAGAAGACCGATAATAAAGGTGGGAACTATCGTAAAGGAGATTAGGGAATGAAAGTTTACGTTGCGCGACAACCAATTTTTGACCAACAGTTACGCGTTTGCGGCTACGAATTGTTATATCGCCGCAGCGAAAATAATATTTTTGAGAATGTAGATGATTCGTTGGCAACGGCTGACGTCATTCATAACGCTTACCTTGTGTTCAATTTTCGGGAATTGACAGAAGGGACGCGTGCGTTCATCAACTTCCCTCAAACGTTGATTGAAGGGGAAGTGCCTTCGTTGCTACCGCGTCAATCGCTCGTCGTCGAAGTGCTCGAACATGTCGAACCGACGGAAAAGCTATTACAGTCTCTCCGCTCTTTGAGACGTCAAGGTTATACGATTGCATTGGATGATTTCGTATTTGAAGAGAAGTATCGCCCATTGATTGGACTCGCCGACATCATCAAAATTGACTATCAAGCGACCCCGGTAGACCAGCAGCAAAAATTGATTGATGCGCTCGGACACCGAATCGAATTTTTGGCGGAAAAAATCGAGACACCCGCAGAGTACGAGATTGCGAAACGACTCGGATATAAGATGTTCCAAGGATACTTCTTTAGTCGTCCCATCGTGGAGCACGGGGCCGAAGTCCATCCGTTGCGTCACACGCTCATTGAAATGTTAAAAGAACTCGATCGTCCGGAACCGAGCTTCCGACGGATTTCAGCGCAAATTGAGCGAAGTGTCGACTTATCCTATAAGATGCTCCGTACGGTCAATACGGTGTATCAAAAAGGTCGACATACCATTCAATCCATCGAGCAAGCCGTTGCACGAATCGGACTAGATGAGTTGAAACGATGGTCGTATTTGATGCTCTTACGGGAGATGCAGACCTCTGAATCGAAAGAACTAATCAAACAGAGTGTCATCCGTGGGAAAATGATGGAGTTGATTGCGGAGGATACATTGACAGATGTATTACCGTTTGATGCATTCATTACAGGAATCTTCTCATCACTCGACGTCATTCTCGATGAGGCGATGCAAACGTTGATTGCAGAGCTTCCGGTGGCGCCTCCTGTAAAGGCAGCGTTACTCGGTGAACAGAATGGTTTGCGAAAGTTGTTAGAGGATGTGATCGCCTACGAACAGTTGACGATTCCACTCCATAACACAGATTCGGATTGGTCTCAATATTACGTCGAAGCGATTCGATGGTCTCGTAGCCTTGACGAGTCGATTGAATAATGTTTGAAATATGTGAGGGGCGTCAATTACTGTAGTAAAGCCTTACTGCTGATGATGTCCCTTTTGGTGTGCTTGTAGAAAAAGTGAGTTGATCGAATGGTTCAAACCGCTCGAAGCTTAAGACCCTAAGTCTTTTTTTCTCTAACATGTCATGATATGATTGAAAATGGTACGAATTTTAGAAAAGAGGGGAATCGTCGATGGTCAATACCGTATTTTCGCTAGCGATTTATATCATAGCGATCTACGTTGCTTGGTGGGCACTCTTACCCGTCAAATGGGACAAGGTGCTCAATCAAGTGAGGAGTCCGCAAGCTGCTGTCTTGCGCGTCCTCGTAGCGGTTGTCTTCGGTTCGCTGATTGCCCAGTTCTTTTTGGAGTATATTCGACTGGCGCAGGCGCTCGCACCTATACAGTAGTCGCAGAATATTTAACAAACTGTAATCCTGCTGTAACGACTCCTATATGATTATCATGTAGGATAAATTCGTCTGACATGATGTTTTTTCATTCAGTTTGCACTTATTTATTATTCAGCTTGATTGTGAATGAAAACCCATCACGTTTTACAAACCATTCAAATAATCGACATTATCACATCCGGAATCGGATATCGACGCACTATATAAAAAAACAATGAAGTTGGAGGACAAAGAGAGATATGAAGGATTTGATCGTAGTCCGTGGAGGACGTAAACTGTCAGGTACTGTGCGCGTTGAGGGAGCAAAAAACGCCGTACTCAAAACATTGGTTGCCACTCTATTAGCTAGCGAAGGAAAGTCAATCTTACAAAACGTACCACGTCTTGCTGACGTGTACACGATTAACAAAGTACTTCGTCACCTCGGTGCAGAGGTATCATTCAATGAAGAAAAGAATGAAGTAACTGTCGATGCGTCGGGCGACATTAAAGATGAAGCACCACTTGAATACGTGCGGAAGATGCGTGCTTCAATCCTCGTCATGGGACCTCTTCTTGCCCGTCTCGGTCACGCTCGTGTAGCGATGCCAGGCGGATGCTCAATCGGCTCACGTCCGATTGACCTCCACTTAAAAGGATTCGAAGCGATGGGTGCGAAAACGGTCATCGGAAACGGATTCGTGGAAGCTTCTGTAGAAGGCCGTCTCCAAGGCGCTAAAATCTACTTGGACTTCCCATCTGTTGGTGCGACAGAGAACATCATGATGGCAGCTGTGCTCGCAGAGGGTACGACCATCATCGAGAACGTTGCAAAAGAACCTGAGATCGTCGACCTTGCGAACTTCTTAAACGGAATGGGCGCACACGTCCGTGGGGCAGGTACAGAAACGATCCGAATCGAAGGTGTCGAAACACTTCGCGGTGCAGAACACTCAATCATCCCTGACCGCATCGAAGCAGGCACGTTCCTCGTCGCAGGGGCAATCACAGGTAGTGACATCGAAGTCATCGGTGCAGAACGTGAGCACCTTCGTCCATTGATTTCAAAAATGGAAGAGATGGGTGTCCACTTTGAGGATACGGCAGAAGGCATGCGTGTCACGGCACCAGACGAATTGAAGCCGGTTGATGTGAAGACGATGCCACACCCGGGATTCCCGACAGACATGCAGTCACAAATGATGGCACTCGTCTTGAAAGCGGGCGGCACTTCTGTCATCACGGAAACGGTGTTTGAGAATCGCTTCATGCACGTCGAAGAGTTCCGCCGTATGAACGCAGACATTAAGATTGAAGGACGTTCGGCAATCGTCAAAGGTGGCGTACGCCTTCAAGGAGCGGAAGTTGTCGCAACGGACCTTCGTGCCGGAGCAGCACTTATTCTAGCAGGTCTCATCGCGGAAGAAGAAACACGCGTTGGAGATTTATATCATATCGACCGTGGATACGTTGATTTCCACAAGAAACTTCAAGCACTCGGTGCTGACATCGAGCGTATTGAAGGAACTGTCGAAGTTGCTGAAGAAATGGTTCAGAACTAAGAAACGAGCACGAATGAGAGAGCGAGGAGAGACTCTTCTCGCTCTTTTCAATGAAGAATCGAACGGAGGAACCTATACATCATGTTTTCAAAAGATATCGGGATTGATTTAGGGACAGCAAACGTTGTCATTCACGTCAAAGGGAAAGGAATCGTCTTAGACGAACCTTCAGTCGTTGCGATAAAACGCTCTACAGGAAAAGTACTAGCAGTCGGTGCAGAAGCGTATGAGATGGTTGGTCGTACACCTGGTGATATCGTGGCGATCCGTCCTCTCCGTGACGGAGTCATCGCCGATTTCGCCACAACAGAAGAAATGCTCCGTCACTTCATCGAGAAAATTCAAGTCCGAGGCTTCTTCGGAGGCATCCGCATGCTGATTTGTACACCTGCGAACGTCACGCCGGTTGAAGCAAAAGCCATTCGTGAAGCTGCTGAGAAAGCTGGCGCGAAAGAAGTCTTCCTCGCCGTCGAACCAAAAGCGGCAGCAGTCGGTTCAGGCATGGATATTTGGAAGCCGGTCGGTCACATGATCATCGATATCGGTGGTGGGACGACCGACGTCGCCATTTTATCAATGGGAGACATCGTCTGCGGTGAAACCATTAAGATTGCAGGGGATCGCTTCGATACGGACATCCTTCGTGCCATCAAAGAGAAGCACAAGCTGATCATCGGAGAACGTACGGCTGAACAAATCAAGAAAGAAATCGCGACGGTCTTCCCAGGAGGGCGTAACGAATCGATGGATATTCGTGGACGTGACATGGTACGTGGATTGCCTCGTACGGTGACCATTACGTCAGAAGAACTTCGTGAAGCGATGGCTGAATCAGCTAATGAAATCGTCGAAGCAGCGAAGCGTGTCCTTGAACAGACACCACCAGAACTTGCAGCGGATATCATCGACCGCGGAATCATCATGACAGGTGGGGGATCACTCCTTCACGGTCTTGACCAACTCGTCGCAGAGCGTGTCATGTTGCCGGTCATGATGGCCGAGGAGCCGACACTCAGTGTCGCGCACGGAACAGGAATCATGCTCGAAAACTTAGATCGATTGAAATAAACAGACAAGCGACCGCGTGCGGTCGCTTGTTTTTTGTATGTTCAACTCAATATTTCGGAGACGAGTGCCAACACGTTGCCTTCAGAATCTTTGAAGAAACTCATCCACGTTTCTGTCGTCCCCATTTTTGCCACACAGTGTGGTTCATCAATGAAAGTCACTCCTGCATTTTTCAACTGAGCATAAGCGTCATCGATGGATGTGATACTCAAATAGAGAATTGGACTTGATTTTGCAAAAATATCATTCTCTGGAGGGGACAACATGAGGCGAACGCCCCCACAGTCGAAAAATGCGAGCAATCCTGCTTGAAAGAGAAAGGGTACCTCAAGCGTGTCTCGATAGAATTGAACGGCACGGTCTAACTCTTTGACAGGGATGTAGATTTGTTTGATTTGTTGAATGAGGCTCATGGGATTCATCCTTTCAATATGTATTTGAAACAGGAAGGGGTAACTCTGATTCAAGTTGACGTTGGAGACGGTTGGTAAGTCCTGTTGGGTGAGACATTAAGCCGATAGAAATATGTAATGGGAATAGGGTATGTAAGTCGCCAGGATAATATGAGCCATCTCGAGGTAACGTATGATTGACAATCCGAGAGACTCCTGAGGAATGGTCAATGTGTAAGACGATTGGAGCAGATATTCCGGTCCCTCGCTCAAGTTGTTGATGGTTAGGATAATATTCTTGTAGAAGCACCCATACATACACTTCCTGTCGAGTCGTACTCGTCCCGAGGATTTGATAGCTGGCATAAACATCCCCACCGAAATTAGGAGACATGACTTGAGTTGTCAAGTATCGCTCCAACACGTTCTGATTGACGTCGACGGATTGGGTAAGCGTGACAAATGATTCATCCGTCAAGGCAGCATAGAGCAAAGCACTCAATATCCATGTACAAAATGTCGTTATGATCAACTTTTTCAAATAAGCGCCTCCCAATACCGATGTGATGAATCATATATGCCCATCATATCTAAAGAGGATACAAATATATAGGTCATTCGTGGGAAAAATTGTATATAATGAAATCATTAATCAATGAGAGGGGAATCATGATGGCGCCGATTCACTAATAGACTGAACAGAATAATCAAATAGAATCGGAGGACATCATGAACAAACCACTTACACTCATTACTGGCGTCAGCCGCCATCAAGGCATCGGAGCTGCGATTGCACGAAAACTAGCACATGAAGGGCACAACCTTTATTTGACACACTGGAGTCCGTTTGACGCGACCGACGGAATCGGGGAAGAGAGAGACTTCATCGAACGATTCGTTCAAGAGTTGACCGAACAGGGTGCCCGTGTCGAACATGAGGCGTATGACCTAGCCTCGGGTGACGAAGTCGGGCTACTTAATCGGATTGAAGCCAAGCTCGGGATTCCGAGCAGGCTGATTCATAACGCGACCTATGAGCGACATGTCAACGTTGAGAACTTTACAACCGACGTATTGAGAAAACATTACCTGGTGAATAACGAAGGGACACTCGGACTCACCTTTGCGTTTATTGAGCGCTATAAACAAGCGGGACATCAAGATGGGCGAATCCTGTTCTTCGTATCGGGGGGACCGGATGCGAATAACCTGGCCTACATCGCAACGAAAGGTGCATTGATTGCCATCACACCTGCGTTGGCGAATGGATTAGGAGAATACGGCATTTCGGTGAATGCTCTCGATCCGGGACCGACGGATACGGGTTGGATCAATGACGAACTTCGCCAACACTTGCTACCATTATTTCCTTATAAGCGAATGGGGACGCCTGAAGATACGGCTCGCTTCGTCGCTTTCTTGATGGGCCCAGACGGCGCATGGGTGAATGGCCAACATCTTCACGTTGACGGAGGGTTTACTGGGCGCTAATAGAGAACGTTCGATGGATACAATAAAAAGAAGGCATCTCACTTTAAGTGTGAGATGTCTTTTTCAATGCCATGTATAGTCTTTATCAACAAATAAACGATTTTTTAAGTCTGTTTTAGAAATTGAAGGATTTGGTGCATCAAGCCAATCATAATAATCACAGGCACAGGAATCACCAAGTTCGATCGAATAGCCATTATTTATTGTATTAACAGTTATATCGAGTTCATGTTCAGCTAACGTCTTTTTCAATCGATAAATCGTGTTGTATACGTTGTGTAAGGCGCGTTGTGGTTCATCGATGTCCGGGTAAAGGGTTTCGGCAAGTACCCACTTATTAATGACCTGCTTACGATGAAAAACTAAGAAGGCAAATAACTCTTCTGTTTTTTGTGTTGGCCACTTCACAAGATTTCCATCTTGTGTTCGTACCGAAAAACGATCTAGAAATTGTATGCGACAAGATTGATTGAGATTCTTTTGTTGAATCGCCTCATAGCGCTGGATGATACGCGGAATGACGTTATGAATCATCTGCTCTGTGATGGGCTTCAACAAGTAATGCGTGGCATGCAAATTGAACGCTTCAACGGCATACTGTTGATGGGCGGTCGTGAAGACGACTTGTGTCCGTTCTGGCAAATAGGTCGCCAATTCGAGCCCCGTCATTTCAGGCATCTCGATATCTAAAAAGACAAGGTCTACCGGGTGCTCTTGAATAAAAGTGAGAGCTTGAACCGGACTTTGGAATGAACCAACCCACTCAAGAGACGGCTCTTCTTTTACAATCCGCTCCATCATCCCTAAAATATGATGTTCATCTTCAATTAAAATCGTACGCATCTAAATGATTCGTCCTTTCCTGTTTTGGTAAACGCAGGTGAATGGTGGTGCCTTTTTTCAAAGTGGAAGCTAAGTCAAACGTTGCACCATGAAGGTGTTCGATTCGACTTTTAATATTGCAAATCCCAATCCCAGATGTTTTGTTTGATACGTTTGGATCAAAACCACTCCCTGTATCTTGAACATAAATCTCAATCATTCCGTTTCGTTCCTGGATAGAAAGTGTCAATCGCTTTTGTCCTGGGTGTCGATAGAGGCCATGTCGCACGGCATTTTCAACGAGTGGTTGAATTAATAAAGGTGGAATCGAACAGTCGAGAAGAGATTCATCAATTTTTTTCTCGACGTAGAACGAATCACGGAATCGCGTCTGTTCAATGGCGAGATACGAGTCAATCATATCGACTTCTTGGCGAATCGATATCTCGTTTTCGGTTCGACCATTTTCAAAAATGAAGCGGACGTAAGTGCTTAAGTGACTGAGTAGACGAGCCGCATCGGGTGGAGACGTGTAACAGAGTGCAATCACATTCCCGAACGTATTGTAAAGGAAGTGAGGTTTGATTTGAGCGTTGAAGAAGGACAACTCATGCTGGGAAGCCAACACTTCGACTTGTTGTTTTTTTCTTTTGTCGGTAGACAAGTGAATCGGTAGAAGTAAAAACATCAATAGGAAATAAATGATGGTAAACGTATTGGCGTACAGCTGCTGATTGGGCGAAACGATGAACGTTGACGTCATGATTCCGATATACCCGACGAGTTGGGCGAGTGTGAAAGTTAGTAATTCGAGCGGATTGCCGGTCTTATACTTTTCAAGGAGCCATCCGATGTTCAAGCCGACCCAAAAGAACGTGATGAATAGAACGATCATCCATACAAAATATTCGAACACCTCGTAAACGGAAGCGGGCAAGAGGATGGCTAAACCAGTCAATCCGTACAACGGGTACCTCGAAATGGCCAAAAACCGGTCAAACGACACACGTTCCAAACATCTTGAAAACTCAATCAACATGATGATGCTCAGTAAGGCTAAACTCAACGTCAACTTATCACTACCCGAGATCCACATGCCATCTCGGGACATGATGGAAAAACTCGTCAACAAAAAGAAAGCTGTCCCGAAACCGTACAAGCGTTCATTTCGGTGAAAGAGATAGACGATGGCATAGAACATGGCAATCAAAAGTGAAATGAGCAATATGAAAAATTCGTAGCCGGCATAAGCGTTTTGAGTGGTCATGATGGCATGTAACGGTCCGACTAATATACTTTCTTCGATGGGTGCAAAATTACCTGCCTGTCGTTCATGTTGAATCGTCAGTCGGAATTGTTTTGTTTCATCATCGAGCAAGAGCAGAGACGGCTGCTCGACGAGACGATTGTTTCCAATTTGTACCGTTTCAACCATTTTCCCATCTATCAAAATCGTAGAAGAGGAGAGGGACTTTGGAATGAGCAAGGCATACGTACCGTTCGGCAACGCGAGATCGAGTTCATAGGTGGATTCACGATAAGGGGTTGTAAACGGAATGGTTCGATAGGAGCGGCGATCAACTTGGGTGACAATCCCTGACTCATAGCGCCATGAGCCGTCTAGTCGCAAAATCTCTTCGTCGACAGTAGAAGAGAGAAGAGAAGCTTCGCCCTTGTTAACGGTGACGATCGGATTGATCGACTGATGTCGAATCAATAAAGTGAGACTGACACCAACCAACAACACAAGGATGAAGATAAACGTCATTCGATTACGCGTCATGAGCACATTCCCTTCAATCTTTGTGAGTTTCTTGTGAGGTCATTCCGTTATTCTTCCTAATAGGTGAATGAATTTTTGAAGTGACTCTCCGTCTCATCATCGTACCCGAACTTTTTTTGTTTGAACAGAAAAAGTCATTCACCGTACGAAGTGAGGCATTCTAAGAGTGAAGGAAGAAGGCATTCCATGAAACGTTGGATTGAACAACGCATTAGTCGACAAGTTATGACGATTTTTTATATATTGATTGCCTTAGTGACACTCACATCGATTGGGACCTATTTTTATACACAGCAATCGATTCAAGAGACGACCGTAAAATTAGAACGAATTAGTGAGCAACGTGCACGGGCGACAGATCTGTTTGAAACGTGGCAATCGATGCAATATGAATTACGAGGGCACGTCCTGTTAGGAGAACGTGCGCTATTAGAAGAAGTAAGAACAGCTCAAACGAATATCGACGAGCAAACGACATGGTTCGAAGAACAGGCAAGAAACGCGGAAGAAGTACAGTTCGCAGAGGATGCGAGACTTCTCTTCTCGATCTATACGACACGCGTCATGCCGGCACTTGAGCAGTATGTGATTGCGAAGCAGGCAGGAGAAATCGATGAATCGTTCCTGCAGATGCGCACCGTAGGGCAATTCATGCCGAAAAATGAAACATCGACTCAGACACGATTTAAACTGAACTCAAGTAGTGCTGCCGATATGAGTGCGAGCATCGTCGATATGGAGTCGGTCTTTACCGACTATCGACAAAATCTTGATTTTCAAGAAAGTGAATTGCGAGATGCGCTGTCAAAACAGTTAGTGAAAGCCCAATGGATGTGGCTTTTGATTCTACTCGGGGCATTGTTCATATTGTTTGTCGGGTTGCAGCCATATATTTTAAGGTTGACCAATCAACTGCAGACGCTGATGGTAAACAGTGAGCGTCTCGCGAGCAACCCGAGCGCGACACTCATCCCGATTAAACCGCTACAAAACGAAGTCGGACAGTTGTCGAAAGCGTTTAATGAGATGGCGACCTCACTTCGGACCCAACAAGATCAAGTTGATCTCGAACGTGAGAAGACCGCTCGAATTTTGCACACGATGCGCGATTCTATCGTCTATACGGAACTCAAAACGAATGAACGCTTTGGGAACAGTGCGCTCTTTGACTTATATGAACATCCGATTCCGACGACAGAACGGGGCAGTCTATACCCAATTGCGATGTACTATCCGATGTTCATGAACCAGATTGATGATCAAGAGGGACTGAACGGTTTCACGAAGCGTGCTAAAGAAGAAGGCATGTTCGACGAAACGTTCACCTATACGATGCAAGAGGGTCAGAAAACGATCCGCATGTACGCCGAACCGATTGATCTTCAAAATGAACGTGTGGGTGTCATCTTCGTCTCACGAGATATTACCCAGGAAACAGAAATCAATCGCTTGAAGACAGAACTTGTGGCGACAGTATCCCATGAGCTTCGGACGCCCCTTACCTCGATTCTCGGATTTTCAGAACTGCTCAAAAGTCGTCAATTGGAAAACACGAAGCGAGAGCGCTATTTAGACATGATTGCGAGTGAGACGAAGCGGCTCGAACGACTCGTGAGTGACTTGCTAGATGTTCAAAAAATGGAGGCGGGTATGAGCGTACCTGACTTTAAAGTAGAGAGTCTCTATGATTTATTATCAGATCTACTCGAAGTCCATGCAGGATCGACGGAGTATCATTTCTTCCACTTTGATTGTGACGAATCGTTATTTGTCGCGGGAGATCCGGCCCAATTACGTCAAGTCTTCTCGAACATCTTGAACAATGCCATCAAATATTCACCAAACGGTGGAAATGTGACGGTCGATGTCACGTGTGAAGGTGATTCGATTCGAGTTGGAATCACTGACGAAGGATTAGGTATTTCGGAAGAAGATGCGACACGAATCTTTGATAAATTTTATCGTTCGGCCTCGGAAGAAAGTAAACGCATCGGTGGAACCGGCTTAGGTTTAGCGATCTGTAAAGAGATCGTTCAACTGCACGGTGGTACCATCTCTGTTCAATCTCAACTAGGAGAAGGAACGACGATGATTGTTGAGTTACCGATGGTCGACCATGTCAATGAAGAGAGTTCATCCTAATTTATAGGATGAACTTTTTTGAAAAAACGGTGAATGTCACGCTCGTTTGGTACGATATAGAGAGTGAATCATGTTATAGGATGAAAGGAAGACGATTATGCTACGCGGATTATATACAGCAGCGGGAGCGATGAATGCCCTGCAGCGTCAACAAGAGATTTTGAGCAACAACCTTGGTAACGTGAGAACACCAGGCTTCAAAGCGTCTGATGGCGTGGTACGTTCGTTTCCGGAGATGCTTCTTGCACAAGTCAGCAATCCGGATAACGCGAAATCGCGCGTGAAGGGAGAAGTAGGTACCCTATCAATGGGCGTCTATCTTCAAGAAACAATGCCCCGTTTCTCAGCTGGAAGTATCACAGAATCCGGTAGCCCGACCGACTTGTATTTAAAGGCACCTACTGATTTTGCGGGAGCCCCGATGTTTGCAGTCGAACAAGGCGGCGAGACGTTGTATACGACAAATGGACGCTTCTCGATCGATGAGGCGCTCTTCCTTCGTTCTGCGGACGGCGGATATATCCTTTCTGATGAAGGGGAACGAATCCAACTGCCATCGAGCGAGTTTCAAGTAGGGAAAGATGGTGTCATCACATCGCTTGGACAAAACGTGGCGACTCTTGGTGCCTACCAAATCGATGACTTGACGACTCTTGAACAAGTCGGCAATGACTGGCGTGTGACGGGTGATGCCCCGGCGCCGGCCCAGGTCGAAGTACTACAAGGATTTATTGAAGAAGCGAACGTCAACCTCGACCAGACGATGGCAGACTTGATGATGACGTATCGTCAGTTTGAGGCGAATCAAAAGGTCGTCCAAGCGTATGATAAAAGTGCCGAGCGAGCAATCGAAATCGCTCGTATTCGTTAAGGAGGAACACCATGCAGTCCATTTATAACTCGGTCAACTCTCTGTCTCAACTTCAGCGTCAATTAGATGTGACAGGTCACAATATCGCAAACGTCGATACGGTCGGCTTTAAGCGTCAACAGGGGCATTTTGCTTCGCTATTGTCACAGGCGTATAACAACCAACCGCGTCCTGAATTCGAAGTCGGTCGAGACACACCGAACGGGATTCGGATTGGAGTCGGGGGACATGTCGCCGATATTACACAGCAGTTCAATATCGGACAAGTACGTACGACAGATCGTGGATTGGACGTCTTTTTAAAGGCGAGCCGTCAATTTTTTGTCGTGGACACGCCGAACGGTGTCGGGGTGACTCGAAGTGGAAACATGCAATTGTCGGTCGGTGACGAGACGACGCTCGTTGATGTGAACGGAAATCCGCTTCTTGGAGATGACGGCAATCCGATTACGATGCCAAACGATGCGACGAATCAGCGCATTCGTCAAGACGGTGTGGTCGTCGCGAGTGTGAATGGCGTGGAACAAGAATTCGGACGTCTCGACATCGTAGAAGTCCGCAATACGTCGGAATTACGCCCGCTCGGAGATAACGTATTCGCAGCCGATTTGGAGACCGAAGTCGATCGTCCGCTCGGAAATCTATTGATTGAAGGGACACTCGAGTCATCGAACGTTGATTTGACGAAAGAGATGACTGATATGACAATCACACAACGAGCATATCAAATGAACTCACGGGCGATGTCGATGAGCGATCAGATGATGGGGCTTGTCACGGCGTTACGTCCATAATGCCTACCGCTTCTCGAGCCGAGAAGCGGTTTTTTTATAGACAAAGGGGGAGAAGCATCAATGCGGATTGTAGTCGCGATGGATTCATTCAAAGGCTCACTTTCGAGTATGGAAGCAAATCAAGCGGTCCTTCGTGCGCTTGAAGGGCATGAGGTCACCATCATACCGATTTCTGACGGAGGAGAAGGTTTTTTGGATGCTTGGATTGCGACACATGCAGAAGGAACCATTATAGAAGAAAATGTCGTGTGCTTGGATGGAATACAGCGCGTTGCACGTTTTGGTTTCGAGCCGTCAACGAGGCACGCGGTAATCGAAGTGGCGGAAACAGCAGGATTGACACTCCTCGCTCATGTCGATCCGTGGCGCTACAGTTCAGTCGGAGTCGGTGAACAGATCGTGCAAGCGCTAGATTGTGGAGCGAAGATCATCACCGTCGGGCTCGGAGGGAGCGGGACGATGGATGGTGGAAAAGGATTGCTCGAAGCGTTAGGTGTTCGTTTTCTTGATACGAACGGCTCTGTGCTATCGACCATCCCCCACCAACTAGACGAGGTGGCATCAATCGATTGGTCGGGTCTTCATCCGCGAGCGCGTGAGGTCGTATGGCGAATGGCTTCCGATGTACAGAACCCGTTGATTGGTGAAAGCGGGGCAGCGTATGTGTTCGGACCCCAGAAAGGGTTGGCGATAGATGCAGTGAGGCGATACGACCGGATTCTCGATCACTACGCGAACTGTTTTGAAATGGATAGTAGAGCACTTCCTGGAGCAGGGGCGGCTGGCGGAATCGGCTTTGCGCTATTGCAGCTTGGTGCAATCTACGTGAGTGGCGTCGAAGAAGTGATCAGGTGGTCTAAGCTCGAAGAACAGTTAGAAAAGGCAGATTGGCTGATTACAGGGGAGGGCAAATTTGATACGCAAAGCTTTGAGGGGAAAGCGCCGTACGGGTTGGCACGTCTTGCGCATACGTACGGGGTCCCGACTCTCGTCTTCACCGGACAATCTGATTATACCGCTCATATGGAATCGGGGATTATCGCCATTTTTCCGATCGTGTCGAGGATTATGACGTTAGAAGAAGCGATTTGGGAAGCAGCTCCACTATTGACGAATGCGGTCCAACGCGTGCGTCACCTCATGGAAAAGGCGCCACGACAGTAGTCGGGCGCCTTCGCATTCATAAAGAGCGATCTTTTAGCAGATCACGAATCTCTGTCAACAGTTGCTCTTCTTTCGTTGGAGTCGGAATAGCAGCTTCTTCTACTTCTTTCTCGCGTTGTAGACGATTGATGACTTTCACAATCAAGAAGAGGGCGATGGCAATCAAGAAGAAGGACACAATCTGTTGAATAAAATTGCCATATAACACATCCACTCCGAGTACACTTGCTTTTAAGCCAGAAAAATCGATTCCTCCAATAATGATTCCGAGAAGCGGCATAAAGATATCATTGACGAGTGAGTTCACGATGGCAGTGAACGCTGCACCAAGTACGACAGCAATCGCCAAGTCGATGACATTCCCACGCATCGCGAATTTTTTAAATTCTTTCCACATAAACAAACCTCCTGACGTTGAATAATTTAAGCGTAGCATATTTGAAAGGAAGAAATAAATAAATCGTTCGACTTCTATAAGGGAAGGATGCTTGTTCGACTTTTCTGCATAGGGTACACTAAAAAGGTAGCAATTTACGCATTTTAATACCAGGTACTAATATGATATAATCATTTTAGCTGAAAGGATGGTTGGACGTGTCGAACGATGAACAGACGAGTTCGGAAGAACAAAAAGGTTCACCAGAACAAGAGACGAAGCAGACAAAGCAATCGCGATTATCGAATCATCGTCGATTCCCGATTTTACTGCGCGTGCTCGTTGTTTTAGTGTTGGCAATCGCGATGCTCGCCCTCGGAGCGGTCATCGGATATAGCGTCATTGGCGGAGGCGATTGGAAAGATGTATTTGACATCGAGACCTGGCGCCATATCACCGATTTTTGGCTAACCTCTTAAAGGCGGTGGATGGATGTATACAATTGAGCAAATCAAAGAAGTAATCCCACACAGATACCCGTTTCTGTTAATTGATCGAATTATCGAAGTCAAGGAAAAGAAGCGTGCTGTTGGATTAAAAAATGTCACGGCGAATGAAGAGTTCTTTAACGGGCATTTCCCAGACTATAATGTCATGCCAGGTGTCTTGATTGTTGAAGCACTCGCACAAGTCGGTGCTTTTGCAATGTTGAAAGACGAATCGAATCGAGGCAAGCTCGCCTTTTTTGCAGGGATTGACAACTGCCGTTTCAAACGCCAAGTCGTCCCGGGTGATCAACTTCGTCTCGAGGTAGAAATCATGAAAATTCGTGGACCAATCGGTAAAGGACGTGCCGTGGCCACGGTCGACGGAGAAGTTGCTTGTGAAGCAGAACTCACTTTCGCCTTGAAGTAAGGAGAAATGGGATGCGTGCTTTAGTCATTGTATTATTAGTCGGCTTGATGACGATTGTGGGTTGTCAGCAGCTCCAGACAGAAGAGTCGAGTGAAGAGAACGTCGTTTACGAGCAAAATGTGGATGAAACGATGATTGATAAACGTGCAGGACAGTCCGATGCAATCGCCGTTTCTCTTGAACGAACGAATAACACGACGATGCTCTTCACGATTCGAATGCTCGAAAATCGTCGTCTTGATCCGACGACGGTCATGAGTTATGAGGTCGAAGGCGAACGCGTTGCGATTCCATTTGGTGAACTGATTGCAGAGCGTGAAGAGGATATTCGGACGTATGAGTATCAGACGGACGTAGACCCGGATCTGTTCGTATCAGAGACACTTCCGCTCTTCCATCTCGTTGAAGAAGGTGAATCGGAAGTCACGATACCACTCGAAGTCATTAATTCGACAAATGGTGAATAAGAAACAGGCGATGTTGTCGAAAATCGCCTGTTTTTTTGTGGAGATAAATCTATTCTATCCGATAAAAAGAGTAAAGAGAGAATGGCGGAATTTTGAGATGAAACAGAAATCAGAGTCGTTACAGACACGTATCCTAGCATCAATGTTAGTCTTCGTCACGTTGCTCATCATTTTGTTTGGAGTAGTGCAATATTTCAGTACGAAGCATTCCGTACTCAGTACGTTACATGCGACGTTAATTGAAGATGGTGAACGGATTAGTGAATCATTGGATGTCGATGCCTATGCATCCTTCGTAGCGAATCCGTCAAAAAATGAGCAGTATGAGCAGTTTCATGAATATTTAGATGCATATCGTCAGCAAATCGGTGCGATGTATGTATACACGATCGCCACAGAGGGCGAGGAAGTTCGAATGATTGTAGAGGGATTGAGTGAAGCGGATGCTGAGGAGATTGGTTCTCCGATTACAGTGATGACGTATGAAGAAGCAACGCCCGCATTCCAAGGTGAGACCGTCGCAACCAATGTCATCGATGATCCGGAGTACGGGAAGTATGTGACGGTGCTCGTCCCGATTAAACAAGGGAACGAGGTAGTTGGGGTACTCGGAATTGATAAAGCTGCTACTGAGGTCTCCGCGATTACAGGAGATGTCTTAAAAGAGAGTTTAGTTCCAATCTTAATCGGCCTGCTCGTGCTCCTTGTCGTTTCGGGAATCATCATCTGGCGTTATCTTGGCTGGAAATTGCGTCCACTTCAAGCACTAGAACGTGTGGCCACATCCATTGCTGAAGGTGATTTGGTGACAGCGACGACTGCGGTTGAAGGTATTAAGGTGAACTACTCGCCACTTATTTGCTTCACAAATTGAAGTGGGAGCTTCTTGGGAAGACCGTGCTCTTACCAGCCGCGGTTATTTACCAAGCTCGTCGGGCAGTCCCTGCCCTGAATGGTTGTCAGTCGGCTAACATCAACAGGTTGATGCTCGCGTTGATGTCACGGTCATGATGCGCGCCACAGGCACACGTCCATTCACGGACATCCATCGTCTTCTTCTCGCCTTTTGCTCCGCAAGTGGAACAGATCTGGGTCGATGCGTACCAGGGGTCTGCCTTGATGAGTGTTCGTCCGTAGAATCTTGATTTGTATTCGAGTTGCCGGACGAACTCGTACCAACTGACATCCCCGATGGACTTCGCTACCTTGTGATTCTTCATCATGTCCTTCGACTTCAATGTCTCCACGACGATGACTTGGTTCTCGTCAACGATCCGTCTCGACAGTTTGTGAAGGAAGTCCTGGCGTTGATTGGCGATTCTTTCGTGTTTCTTGGCGAGGATCAACTTGGCTTTTTCACGATTCTTGCTCCCGATCTTCTTGCGTGACAGCGTGCGCTGTGCCTTCTTGACCTTTTCTTCGGACTTACGAAGGAAACGTGGGTTTTCGATCTTCTCCGAGACCATCGCGTCGTTCGTCATGACGGCGAAGTGTTTTAGACCGAGATCGATCCCGACCTTGTTCTCGGCTGGGATCCATGGTTCATCGTCCTGTTCGAC